>QKAA01000049.1 GCA_003247275.1 bacterium
GTATGCTTTTGGGAACCTACGCTCTATCAACTGGTTATTATGACCAAAACTACAAAAAAGCTCAAAAAGTCAGAACCCTCATCGTTCAAGATTACCAACAGGCCTTTAGCCAATTTGACATTATTTTAGGCCCTGTTTCACCTGGACCGGCCCTAAAAGTAGGTGCTTCAAAAAATTCTCCTATGTTTGGCGAACTAGAAGATATGCTCGTTGAAGCCAGCTCCATAGCGGGTCTAACGAGCTATTCTGTTCCCTGTGGTTTCGTTGATGGTTTACCCATAGGCCTTCAAATCACCGCCGATCAACAACAGGAAAATAAAGCGACCAGTGCAGCCATCGCCTTCCAACAAGCCACCGACTGGCATAAACAGCAGCCTGAACATATAGGTAAAAAGGCATAAATTATGGACACATCTAAATTAACACCCGTCATCGGCATAGAAATTCACGTTGAATTAAATACTAAAAGTAAAATGTTTTGTGGCTGCAAAGCCGATCACTTCCAAGCTGAGCCCAACACTCAAACCTGTCCCGTCTGTCTAGGGATGCCAGGGGCTCTCCCTGTTCCTAATAAACAAGCCATCGATTGGGCCATCATGATTGGCTTAGGCCTCAACTGTACTATTGCTAAAAATTCTAAATTTGATCGCAAACACTACTTCTACCCCGACCTGCCTAAAGGCTATCAAATTAGCCAATACGACGAACCATTGTGTCAAAAGGGGACTATTGATACCAAAGAAGGCGAAGTTAAGGTTACTCGAGTCCATCTTGAAGAAGATACCGCCAAGCTCCAACACACCACCCTAGATGGTAAAAAAGTGTCACTCGTTGACTTTAACCGCAGTAGTGTCCCTTTGGTTGAAATTGTTTCTGAACCAGACGTTCATTCTGCCAACCAAGCCAAAGAATACGCTCAAAAAATTCAGCAATTAGTCCGCTTTCTTGAAGTCTCTGACGCTGATATGGAAAAGGGCTCCATGCGCGTTGAAGCCAATATCTCCTGGGGCTTAGATTTAGGTTATAAAGTCGAAGTTAAAAATATCAACTCCTTTAGATTCATGGCCAAAGCCATCGATTACGAGCTCAACCGCCAAAAAGAACTACTCGAAAAAGATGTTATTCCCGATCAAGAAACCCGTGGCTGGAATGAATCCAAAAACTGCACCTATACTCAGCGTTCAAAAGAAGATGCCAAAGATTATCGCTATTTCCCCGATCCAGACATTCCCCCTCTCATCTTTAGCCAGTCAGAAATCGATGCCATCCAAAAAAACATGCCCAAACTCCCGGAAGCTATCAAAACTGAATTAATCAATGACTGGAAAGTCCGACCTGATTACGCTGAAACTGTTATCGCCAATAAACAGTTAGCCCTTGATCTGGTTGATTGTCTCAAGCTAGCCAAAGCCGAATCGATTAGTACTGACAAAATAATGAACCTTATCATTAATAAAAAAATGAATCCCAGAGACACTGAAGAGATTTTCAAACAGATTAAAAAAGAAAGCAATGGTTCGACCCTATCGCCAGTGGAATTAGAAAATATAGTTACCAAAGTCATTAAAGACAATCCAGAAGTAGTGACCAAATATAAGCAAGGCAAAACTTCAGTCATTGGAGCTTTAATTGGTCAAGTTATGAGAGAATCAAAAGGCCAAGCTGACCCCAAAATAGCCCAGGAGTTAACCCGTAAACAAATAGGTGCATGAAGCAAGTAAAAATCAACTCCCCAATAACAAAAAATAGGCTAAAATAAACTATGCCAGGATTTGTTCACCTTCATGTTCATACCCAATACTCCCTTCTCGATGGGTTACCCAAGCTCCCCCAATTAGTCAAACGTGTCCACGAATTAGGTCAGACTGCCTGTGCCATTACCGACCATGGCGCAATGTATGGCGCTGTCCATTTCTACAATGCCTGTAAAGCTGAAGGAATCAAACCAATCATCGGTGTCGAAGTTTACATGTCTCAAACCACAAGAGACACTAAACAGGTCAAGATGGGCTCCGACCAATTTCACCTTGTCTTGCTCGCCAAAAACTTCATTGGTTACAAAAACCTTCTAAAAATTGTCTCCATCGCCCACTTAGAAGGATTTTCCTATAAACCCAGAGTCGATTTCGACGTTTTAAAAAATCATGCTGAAGGCATTATTTGTTTATCTGGCTGCAATTCGTCCCTAATTGCCAAAAAACTTAGCCAAAATGACGAAAAAGCCGCCAAAGACTGGGCTAAAAAATTCCTCTCCATCTATAACGACGATTTTTATATTGAAATTCAATCACATCCCAATATTCCTGAGGTAGAAAGAACAACCCCAAAACTTGTTCAACTAGCTAAAGACATGGGCATTCCCCTAGTCGCCACCAATGATGTTCACTATATTTACCCAGATGATGCTGAAGCTCAAGACGCCCTGCTTGCAGTTCAAACCAGAAAGACCATTGAAGACACTAATCGATTAAGCATGATTGATAGCCCCGATTTTTATGTCAAAACCACTGACGAAATGATCGAGGCCTTCAAAGAATACCCTGAAGCCATCGAAAACACCGTTAAAATCGCCGATATGTGCGACCTTGAAATCCCTATTGGCAAAATGATTTTTCCTGAATACCCACTCAAAAAAGGTCAAACCCCAGAGACAGCTCTTCGTGAAATGGCTCATGAAATGTTGCCCACCCGATACAAAAATCCCTCAGCAGAAATTATTAAACGGGTTGATTATGAATTAGACGTCCTCTGTTCCAAAGGCTATGCCTCATATTTTTTGATCGTTCAAGATTTCATCAACTGGGCTAAAGCTCAAGGTATTGGTGTCGGTCCTGGCAGAGGTTCAGCTGCCGGCTCAATTGTTTCTTATTGTCTAGGCATCACCACCATAGATCCTATCCTTCACGGCCTACCCTTCGAACGCTTTATGAACCCCCAGCGCCCCTCACCACCAGACATTGATGTTGATATCGCCGATATCCACCGCGATGAAGTCATTCGTTACGTGGCGAAAAAATATGGTGAAGATCATGTTGCTCAGGTCATTACTTTTGGCACCATGGAATCAAGAAATGCTATCCGCGACATTGGCCGCGTCCTTGGCCTGCCTTACGCTGATCCTGATCGTATTGCTAAATTAATCCCTCCCAAAACCCACATTGCCGACGCCATTGTTACCGTCCCCGAATTAGCCGAAGCCTACAAAGAACCTAAATTTAAAAAACTACTCGACTTAGCTCAAAAAGTTGAAGGTAACAGTCGTCACTCATCCGTTCATGCCGCCGCCGTTATTATCGCCGATAAACCCATTGTTGAGTATTCCCCAGTCCAACGCGAAGCCAAAGGCGGCAAACTCATTACTCAATATGACATGTATACCCTCGATCTTAACGTCTCTGATACCGCCATCGGCTTGCTCAAAATGGATTTTTTAGGTCTTAAAAATCTTTCTATCCTTGGCAAAGCCATTGAGTTTATTAAACAAGAGAACAACATCACCATTGATATCGACACCATTCCTACCGATGATAAAGCAGTATTTGATATGCTCTGCCAAGGAGAAACCACCGGCGTATTCCAACTCGAATCTGGTGGCATGCGTCGGGTTGCAAGATCTCTTAAACCCTCTCGCTTTTCCGACCTTACCGCTATGGTTGCCCTATACCGCCCTGGACCCATGGACCTTATTGATGATTTTATTGCCGGCAAACAAGATCCATCAAAAATTAAATATCCCCATGAAAGCCTTAAACAAGTATTAGAAGAAACCTATGGCATTCCTGTCTACCAAGAACAGATTCTTCAAATTGCTAATGTGGTCGCTGGTTACTCACTGGGCGAAGCAGATATTCTGCGCCGAGCCATTGGTAAAAAGAAACGTTCCATCCTCCAAAAAGAAAAGGCCCGGTTTATTAAAGGTGCGGCCGAAAAAGGGTTTACCAAAAAAAGCGCAGAAGAAATTTGGGGATTTATCGACAAATTCGCCGGTTATGGCTTTAACAAATCTCACTCGGCTTCCTACGCTATGATCGCGTATCAAACAGCCTACCTTAAAGTCCACTATCCGGTTGAATATATGGCCGCCCTTCTTTCTATTGAAGCTGGCGCCACTTCAGTTAATCGAGACGAGCGTATCAGTCAAGGTATTGATGAATGCAAACGGATGAATATCACTGTTCTCCCCCCCAATATCAACCACTCCTACACCGGCTTTACTATCGAAAAAGATAAAGACTCTCTTAATGGTCGAGCTATTCGCTTTGGTCTAAACGCTATCAAAAATGTAGGTGAAGCTGCTATCGAAAGTATCATCTATACCAGGAAAGAAGAAGAAAAATTCTCCTCATTTACTCACTTTTGCCGCACTGTCGACAATCGTAAAGTCAACAAAAAAGTTATAGAGTCACTTATCTATTCTGGCGCCTTCGATGATTACAGCAATCGAGCCACGCTCCTGCATGTTGCCGATGAAGTTAGATCGAAAAATTCCACCAAAGTCGACAATAATGGGGCCAGTCAAGACAGTCTATTTAGTCTCGAAGAAGAAGTTTCTGAAGCTGCCCTTATTCAAGATAATTTCGATCAAATCCCAGAACTAAACCTCGAAGAAAAACTAGCCAAAGAAAAACAATTAGTCGGTTATTATTTGACTGAACATCCTCAAGAAGCAGCCTTAAAAATCATTCAAGCTCAAATCAACCTCCACATCGCTGATATTGATGGGGGAGTCAAACAAAAAGTCAGACTTGGCGGCATCTTAACTCGGGTCCATCCCGTGGTTACTAAAACTAAAGGTCAACCTATGGCTTTTGCCACCTTAAGCGATGGTACCGGTCAACTTGATATTGTCTTCTTCCCTAGGATATACGACAAATACAAGCAAGATATTGCACCCGACACCGCCGTTATTATTTCCGGAGAATTAGACGGTAAAGCTGAAAAACCCTCTCTCATTGCTGAAGGCTTTGCCAAAATCACGCCATTTGCTACCGATGATTCTCCTCAATTGTTTAATCAAGATGTTGGTAGTATTATTATCGAAATTCCACGAAACACCTCAAAAACTATCCTTTCTTCGTTAGGAACACTGCTTAAAAGTCATCCGGGCGAAAACACCATCTCCATCTCTATCCCTAATGGCAACCAGTATCCCAAAATCATGACCCTACCATACAAAGTTAATTACGATAAAAAATTAGAAGTACAAGTTGATAAATTATTACAAAAGTAGAACTATGAACCAATCAACCATCATTATCAGCGCATCTGGCGCTTCACCAATTAGCAACTCCTTAAGCCAACTATTAGATTTACCACACTACGAGGTTAAAACAGATACTTTTCCCAACCAAGAACTCAAGATCCGCCTCGAACAACGAGCCGAAACCGCTATCTTAGTTGGCTCTTTCTCCACTCCAGTTAATTCGCGAATTATTGAATATCTTCTCATTGCTGACGCGCTCAAACGACGAGGTTGTCGCACCATTATTGGTGTCATTAGTTATCTTGCCTATTCCAAACAAGATAAAGTCTTTTTACCTGGCGAGCCACTTTCCGCCAAAGTCATTGCTTCTATTCTTCAAACCGCTCCATTAACTGAAATCCTTACCCTTGATCTTCATAACCCCGCCATTTCTGGTTATTTTGATTGTCCCGTCACTAACATTAGTGCCGTCAACTATCTCGCCAAAAAAATCACCTCACTTTCTGCCTCAGATTCCCTAGTCGTTAGCCCAGACGCTGGTTCTGTTAAAAACGCCAACCGTTTTGCCTCAGCCCTCCAATTACCCATTGTTTTTGCCACCAAGCAACGCGATCTAGAAACAGGTAAAGTCAAATTTACCCACCTTAGCGAATCCGTGGCTGATAAAAACATTTACATTTATGACGACATGATTGCTACGGGTAACACACTCACCTACCTGGCAGAATATTTAAAAAATGAAGGCGCCAAAACGATTAACGTCTTCTGTACCCACCACCTCTACTTAGATGGAGTTCAAACAGCCATCGACAAATCACCCATCGACAATTTAACTGTCACCAACTCCATTACCCCCTTAACCCCCATTGATTCACCCAAACTCAAAGTCATCGATTGCGCTCCACTTATTGCCGAACAGTTAAATCAATAGTCAGGAAATCTCTCTATGCCAAAACAGAATAAATATAACTATATTTTTGTTTCTGGAGGCGTTCTTTCTGGTGTAGGCAAAGGTATCGTTACCGCCTCTGTTGCTCTTCTGCTTAAGCAAGCCGGATACAAAGTCACCATCGTCAAATGTGAGAATTACCTCAACCTCGATTCTGGCTTAATTAACCCCATCGAACATGGTGATCCCTTCTTATGCGAAGATGGAGCCGAAACTGACATGGATATTGGTACCTACGAAAAATTCTTAAACCAAAATTTTAGTCTGGATAACTTTATTACCATGGGGCAAATTTACAAAGCTGTCATTGATCGTGAACGCAATTTTGGCTATGGCGGTGAAGATGTTGAAGCTATCCCCCACGTTACCGACGAAATCATCAGTAAAATAAATCAAGCCGGTAATAAAGCTAACGCAGAAATTATTATTGTTGAACTTGGAGGCACAGTTGGCGAATATCAAAACGTGCTCTATTACGAAGCAGCCCGTATTCTAGAACACGTCCAAAACCAAACTGTTGTCCATATTCATGTCAGCTACCTACCTACCCCGCCTCACCTTGGAGAACCTAAAACCAAGCCCACTCAACTTTCAGTCAAAACCCTTAATTCTATGGGCATCCAACCCGATTTTATCGTTGCTCGCGCCGTCGACCCCATCGATGAGCGTCGTCGCAATCGTTTTTCACTGTTTTGCTCCGTGAAACCTGAGCACATAATTGACTCACCTGATCTGAAAAGTGTCTACGAGCTACCTCTTAAATTTGCCCAGCAACAATTTGATAAAAAAATACTAAAATTACTCAATTTACCTGAAAAACAAGCAAAGTTGACAGAGTGGAAAAAACTTGTTCAAACCATCAATCACCCTAAAAAAACCTCCAAAACCATTGCTATTGTCGGCAAATATTTTGCTACCGGCGAATATCACTTAAGAGACTCATATGCCGCTCTCTACGACGCTATTGATCACGCCGCCAACTATCAAGATGTCAATATCAAAACCATTGGTATTAACAGCCAAACTGAAACTGATCTCGTCAAAAAGCTCGAATCAGTTGATGGCATTATCGTTCCAATTGGCTGGGGCGAAAGGGGAGTTGAAGGCAAAATTGATAGTATTCGCTACGCTCGTGAACACAAAAAGCCGTTTTTGGGCCTTTGTTACGGCATGCAATTGGCCATCGTCGAATACGCCAGAAACGTAGCTCATCTTAAAAACGCTCATACCACCGAAGTAAATCCCAAGACTCCTCATCCCGTTATCCATATGATTCCTGAGCAACACCGTATTTTGTCAAATCGCGCCTACGGTGGCACCATGCGTCTTGGATCATGGGATTGTAAAGTTGCCCCAAACACCATAGCTGATTATTGTTATGCCCACTATAACCAATACAAAGACCCCGATCACAAAATTGCTGCCGAGAGACACCGCCATCGCTATGAATTCAACGATGAATACACTGACACTCTCACCAACGCAGGACTCATCATTTCAGGCAGATCTGTCAAGGAAAATCTAGTTGAATGCATTGAGCTTGATCAATCAGTTCATCCCTTCTTTATTGCCACCCAAGGCCACCCAGAATACAAGTCTCGACCCCTAAAACCCCACGCCCTCTTTTTAGAATTCATCAAACAGCTGTAAAAATACTTGGGTTATTGAAGAAACTGATCATGACTGATACAATTACCTCCGTTTCAAACAGCCTATTAATTTAGTAGTAACAAAAGGCGCCTATGGCAAACCACTTTAAATATAAAGATCAAACAATCAACGTTGGCGATCGTGTCCTCGTTAAACAAATCATTAAAGAAGACGAAAAATCACGTATTCAAACCTTTGACGGCCTCGTCATTGGCGTTAAAGGTCGTGACATCAACAAGTCATTTACCATCAGAAAAATTGCTTCTGGTAGTGTCGGTGTTGAGAGAATCATTCCTCTCGCCTCACCCAATATTGATTCCATCGAAGTCAAAGCTCGAGGTAAAGTTCGCCGTGGTAAATTAAACTATCTTCGCGAACGCATTGGTCGCAGCGCTCTCCGAGTTAAAGACAATTCCTAAAGATCAAGTTTGTTGTTTCATAATCTGTAAAAACAAGTGCTTTCTGCTACCATGATTTCATGGCTTCAACCTATCAAGTTGGTCACCAAGCAGAAACTGCCGCCGTTAAATATTTTAAGAAGCTTGGCTGGCAACTCCTCGAAACAAACTTTAAAATTAAAGACGCTGAAATCGACCTCATTTTTAAACATCAACAGAAATATATTTTCGTTGAAGTTAAAGCCAGATTTACCCACAAATTTGGGCTTCCCGCAGAAGCCATTAGCCCGCATAAAATCAAACGAATCGCCAAAGCTGCAGAAATATATCTCCACCTACATCACCTAACCAACAATCAAGCTCAAATAGATGCCCTCACCCTAGATTACACCTTCAAACCAGTAAAAATTACTCACTATCAAAATATAGGACAACTAATATGAATCCATCAGATACAAAAAATAACATTCGACTAAAGTACAAAAAAATCCGCAGCCAAATTACCCCTGAAACTAGACAACAAGCTGAGAAAAATATTACCAATAAAATCCTCGAATTAGCCAAACATCAAGAAGTCCAAAAAATCGCCACTTACATTTCCATCAAAGATGAAGTTGATACCAGTAATCTGATTACAAAACTACAAGAATATTCAAAACAGATCTATGTTCCTGTCATTCAACAGGAAACCATCTCATTAAAACTGTTTACCTCTATCAGCGATTGCGTCCCCGGCAAAATGAATATCCCCGAACCACCCAGCAATTCTCCCCAAATTAAAGCTAACGAAATTGATCTCTGGATTATTCCTTGCCTTGCTTGTGACGTCAGCAAAAACCGCTTAGGCTACGGCAAAGGTTATTACGATCAACTGCTCAAAAACAGTTCTGGTTTCAAAGTGGGCATCTGTTTTACTGACCAACTCACCTCAAAACTGCCCGTATCAGCCCATGACATTCCCATGGATATAGTTATCACTGACACTATTTCCTTGTTGTAAACTCCACTTTCTTCACCTTTATTTTTTGGTTAAAAAAGCTATTATTAACAAGTAATACTCGCCAATCTGTAATTAAGGAATCGCTATGTCCAATCTAAAACTGACTGATGAAGTAATTGCCGCAGACATTGCCAATGAACAAAGGCGGCAATTTGAAGCTATCGAGTTAATCGCTTCAGAAAATTATGTCTCTGATGCAGTTTTAGAAGCCATGGGGTCCATTCTCACCAACAAATATTCCGAAGGCTACCCTAAGCACCGATATTACGGCGGCAATGAATATATAGATCGCATTGAAAAAACCGCTCAAGATCGAGCCAAAGAATTATTCGAGGTTGAGTATGCTAACGTCCAACCCTACTCAGGTTCACCAGCCAATTTCGCTGTCTACACCGCCCTCTTAAATCCTGGCGATGCCATTTCAGGCATGAGTTTGCTTTCTGGTGGCCATTTAACCCACGGCTGGAAAGTTTCCGCCACCGCCAAATATTTCCAATCATTTCCTTATACCGTCAAAAAAAATGGCGAAGTTAATTGGGATGAACTTTGGACTATAGCTAAAGAACATAAACCAAAATTGATTTGGTGCGGTGGTAGCGCCATTCCTCGAACCTTAGATTGGGCCAAATTTGCTGAAATTGCTGATTCTATCGATGCCTATTTAATTGCCGATATTGCTCATATTGCTGGACTCGTTATCGGTGGACAACATCCCAGCCCCGTCCCTTACGCCCATGTCATTACTACCACTACTCATAAAACCTTGCGTGGCCCTCGTGGCGCCATGATTATGGTCACCAAAAAAGGCCTTAGCAAAGACCCTGACCTTGGTAAGAAAATCGATGCTGCCATCTTTCCTGGCCTCCAAGGCGGTCCACATAATCAAACCACAGCTGCTATTGCCGTCGCCCTCAAAGAGGCCAGTGACCCCTCATTTAAAACCTATGCCGCTCAAATCGTCAAAAACACCAAAGCCATGGCCGAGGAATTTAAAAACCAAGGCGTTCATATGGTTTCAGACGGGACTGACAACCATCTGATTTTGCTTGATTTATCCGATATCGGCCCTATTGGTATCTTAGCCGAATATGCTCTCGATTTAGCCCACATTACCTGCAACAAAAACACTATTCCCGAAGATCCTTCCTCACCCTTCTATCCATCTGGCATTCGCGTTGGCACCCCAGCTATTACCACCCGAGGCATGAAAGAAAAGGAAATGAAGCAGATTGCCATTTGGATCAGTCAAATCATTGATCATCTTAAAACAGAAAAAATCCCCACCAACAAACTTGAACGCCGACAATACATTAAAGACTTTAAAACCAAAGCCAAAGATGATCCGTTTTATCAAACCATTAAAGATCAGGTTATTAACTTTACCAAAGACTTTCCCATTCCCGGGATTAACCTTTAAATCAAATAATTAATTCAAAAGGACACTGTCATGGACTCAGATATCGATATTGCCAAAAAAGCCAAAATGAAACCCATTAGCGAAATTGCCGCTATTCTTGGGTTTGCGCCCGATGAAATTGAACAGTATGGTCAATACAAAGCCAAAATTTCCTATAAAGCTCTTGCTAAACGCAGCCAAAACAAACAAGGCAAATTAATCTTAGTCACTGCCATTAATCCCACTCCAGCTGGAGAAGGTAAAACCACCACCACCGTTGGTCTTGGTCAGGCTCTCAACAAAATTAACAAAAAAACCACCATTTGTTTACGCGAACCCTCCCTTGGGCCAGTTTTTGGCGTCAAAGGTGGTGCCGCTGGCGGCGGTTACGCTCAAGTTGTCCCCATGGAAGACATTAACCTCCATTTCACCGGTGATATTCACGCCATTACCGCTGCCAACAATCTTGTAGCCGCCCTCATTGATAACCACATCTACCAAGGTAATCAACTTGGCATTAATCCAGAAAAAATTACCTGGCGTCGCTGCCTTGATATGAACGACCGCAGCTTGCGGGACATCATCATCGCCACTAATCCCAAAAACGGTAGCATCCGAAACGACCATTTTGACATCAGTGTTGCCTCAGAAATCATGGCCGTACTCTGCTTATCCAACTCCATCGCCGAACTCAAACAAAAAGTGGGCCAGATTGTTATTGCCGAAAATTATCAACATGAGCCAGTTACTATCAAACAACTACAATCTGAAGGTGCCGTTGCTACTCTCTTAAAAGATGCTCTTAAACCCAATCTTGTTCAAACACTCGAAAACACTCCTGCCTTTATCCATGGTGGACCGTTCGCCAACATTGCTCATGGTTGTAATTCCATTATGGCCACCAAATTAGCCCTTCAAGTCAGTGATTATGTTGTTACCGAAGCCGGATTTGGCGCAGACCTTGGAGCAGAGAAGTTTTTAGATATTAAATGCCGCAAAGCTTCTCTTACACCTGACGCTGTCGTCATTGTCGCGACAGTAAGAGCTCTTAAGCATCATGGTGACGGCGAGCTTACCGCTGGACTTGAGAATCTTGGCGGCCACATCGAAAATATCAAAAAATTCGGCATCGAACCTATTGTGGCCATCAACAAATTTATCACCGACACCCCAGAAGAACTCGAACAAATTAAAGACTATTGCCATCAAAAACAAGCCAAAGTCGCTTTAAACGAAACCTGGGAAAAAGGTGGCGAAGGCGGAGTAGACTTAGCCAAAATTGTGGCCGAGGCAGCCGACAAACCCAACAAATTCGCCTATCTCTATAAAGATGAACAGTCAATTAGCGACAAAATTGAAACGATTGCTAAACAAATTTATGGCGCCAAAACCGTCAGCTTTAGCAAAACCGCTAAAAAACAGATCGAAAAATTTTCTTCATGGGGCTTTAAAACATTGCCCATTTGTATGGCCAAAACCCAATATTCATTCTCCGATAACCCCAAGCTGCTTGGTCGACCAACTGGATTTACGCTCAAAGTTAAATCCATTCGACTTTCTGCGGGCGCCGGCTTTTTGGTTGCCCTCACCGGTGATGTCATGACCATGCCTGGACTTCCCAAAAAACCCTCTGCAGAAATTATCGATATCGATAAAGACGCCGAAATTAGCGGATTATTTTAAAAAGGAGATCGAAGATGGCAGCCTCCCTCTTAAACGGCAAAGAAATTAGCCAACAAATCCTTGAAGATATAAAACAACAAACCCTCTCCCTTGACCCCAAACCTGGGTTAGCTGTTGTTTTGGTTGGCAACGATCCCGCTTCAGAAATTTACGTCAATAACAAGGAAAAGGCCTGCAAAAAAGTCGGCTTTTATTCCGAAAAAATTGTTCTAAGTGAAGCAGCTTCCGAAGATGAAATTTTTGCCGTCATTGACCGTTTAAATAATGATCCCAGGATTCATGGTATTCTCTGTCAATTTCCACTACCCAAACACCTCCGCCACCTCGAAGATGCCATTGTTGAGCGAATTAATCCCCAAAAGGATGTTGATGGCTTCAAACCTAACTCTCCCTACACCTCCTGCACTCCCAAAGGCATTATGACCCTTATAGAACACACTAACATTCCTCTCACCGGAAAGCATGCCGTTGTCATGGGCCGATCACTTATGGTGGGTAAACCAGTCGCTCAATTGCTGCTTGATGCCGACGCTACCGTTACCATCACTCACAGCAAAACAGTCAATTTGTCTCAAATAACTAAACAGGCAGACGTTATTGTGGCCGCCATTGGTAAGCCTGAATTCCTTACCAAAGAAATGGTAAAACCCGGTAGCATTATTATTGATGTAGGTATTAACCGAACTGATCATGGCTTGGTGGGAGATGTTGATTTTGAACAAATCAAAGAAATCGCGAGCTTCATCACTCCCGTTCCCGGAGGAGTCGGGCCTATGACTATCGCCTCTCTCATGCAAAATGTGCTTATTGCTTACCAAGCCAGTAATTCAGTATCTTCGTAAACATGTCGACAACCCATTTATCACCATTTTTCTTAATAAACTGAGAATAGGATGGGCTGCCATTTATTTCCAAAACAAACAATTTTCCTGTCGAATCTTCCACCACATCTATTCCTCCGTAAGACAAGGGATAGCAATCAGTCAATTTTTGAACTAGCGTTTCAAATCGTGCAAGCAATGAAGCATCAACAATCAAATCAGCTTCTTTTTTCCCACCAAATTTTTCCAAATGATGAGGTTTTTGATACGCAAATTCTAATTGTGAATTAAATACAATCAATCGGTATTCATTAGCCGGCTCAATGTATTCTTGAGCTAGGGCTATATGGTCATATTCAATTTGCTGTTTTGAATAAATTTGCTCTAAAGCCGAAGCGATTTCGACCCTAGTCTGACAAATAAACACATTGTAGCCCTGAGTCCCTCTGTTTCGCTTTACCACTACTGGAAATGAAAATGCTGACTCAATTCGATCAACGATTTCCCCGATCGATTTTTCTTTGGCAAAATGAGCGAAATGCTTGGTTGCGTCAGGATCAGCAAAACTCATCGTTTGAGGGAATAACCCGGAATGAGCAAATAGCAAGTTGGTGTAATATTTATCTCTCAATATCCACCATTCCGCTTCAGTCAACAAACCGAGACGCGTTGATAAAACAATCCTCGTGTTCCCCTTAATATCAATCGCCAAAACCGCTTTATTCTGGTCAATAAAACGATAGGGGACTGACAACAACTTACACGCTTTGACTAAAGCCCGGATAGTTAAGCTCATAACCTAAATGCCTCCACCACCTTTTTTCCAAGGAGCTGACATCAACAGTGGTGCATAAATGTCGTCTTCCATTGAGATGTGCAGGTAATCTAATTCTTCTTGAGTTGGTTCCCGTTGTTGAAATTCTAAATCAGTCACGTTTGACACAATTGCCATTGGTTTTTGCTCTGAACCTTCTCCCATCTCTAAGGTTCCCGCTACCGTTATCGATTGTGTCATGTTCACTTGTTCCATATTCATCATTCTGCCGTACAAATCAGGCTTACCAATATAGCTCTTAAGCGCCTTAAACCCACAATGAGCAATCCCATGACTGATCACGCCCCAATTAAGCGGAATTCCACTGCTATCACTCATAATCACCCCAACCTCATTAATCGAATAGTGACTTCTCAAAAACTGCCAAACGGCATTCACTGAAGCTTGTGGATCTTTAGGCCACAAGGAATAAAAATTCCCCTGAGAATTCGATTCATCAATGCCTCCATTAGCAAATATCCATGAATTCTTAATCGTCAACATTGTTTGGTATTTCGAATTGTTTGGATCCAACCACCAATCAGCCTCTCTCCGGGCCAAGTCCCACTTTTCTTCTTTTCCGACAGCTGTTCGCGGCAACAATCTATTTTCCGCAAAACTAAATATCTTTGAAGCAATCACTAACACACTTTTTTCCGCCAAAGTCTCAATTGATTCAGCAATCACCGACTCCACGGTGTCACCAGCATCCACTAACCTTGTCTTAACTGCCCGAACTTCCATTATAAAAAACTCCAAAAATAATAACGCCAATTATAACCGCAAGATACCGGTACAAAAAGCCCCGCGAAAAGCGAGGCTTTTGTTTGATAAATTTAAAATATCAAAAAGTAATTTAGTAGCGATTACCGCCACCAAAACCACCACGGCTTCCACCACCGAAACCGCCACGGCGATTACCGCCGCCGAAATCTCGACGAGGACCACGATTTTCACGAGGTGCTGGGGGACGAGCCACATTAACGACCATTTGGCGACCGCCCATATCTTTACCATTCATTGCTTCAATTGCAGCTTGAGCCATTGACTCATCAGCAAATTCCACAAAGGCAAAACCCTTGGAACGACCGGTCATCCGATCAGTAATTAACTTTAAATCGACAATATCGCCATATTGGGCGAAACTATCTCTTAGTTCTTCTTCTGTGGCAGAAAAAGGCAAATTCCCCACGAACAACTTTTTATTATTTGTGGTCATGTCATCTGACATAAAACTCACTTTCTTAATTCCCTGGTGGTCGCAGGAATTATTTTCTACTAAAAACCACACCTGATAAACAGGCCAATGTCTTCAATCAAAAACAGGGAAAAACCTCTTTTAACGAACAGACACATCCGTATTATAGCAGATTTACTGCTACAACAAGCAACACTCATCAGGTACAATCCATAGATATGAATCAAAAACGAAATACCTACGCGTTAGTAACCGTTCTTTTAATCATTGCCGCTCTTCTGTTTATCAACAAAATCACCCAACCTAAAACCATTTCTAGCCCTGAACCAACCCCAGATACTAATCAATCATTAAATACCGTAAAGGAAACCGCTATGGATGTTAACGAACTCATTATTGAAGATATTGCCACCGGCTCAGGTGAAGCAGTTAAATCTGGTGACACCGTCACTATTGATTACACCGGCACTCTCTTAGACGGCACCAAATTCGACAGTTCTATTGATCGAGGCACCCCCTTCACCACCCAAATTGGTGTTGGCCAAGTCATTCAAGGCTGGGATGAAGGTGTTGTCGGTATGCAAGTAGGCGGCAAACGCAAATTAACTATTCCTTCAAGTATGGGTTATGGACCCAATGGTATTCCCGGAGTTATCCCTGGTGGTGCCGCCCTCGTCTTTGAGGTCGAATTAATTAGTATCAACTAATCTAAGTAACCAAAAAATGGGACTGGATTGGGTTGTAAACAGAACTTGTTCTGCTCATCAATCCTGTTTGTCGCAATGACAGTTCATCCACAATTCGTCTAATTATTTGTTTTGTCATCAGCTCATTTTTTTTGGACGTCACATCCCAATCTAAACCAGGACTAGAATTTCCCTCCAACAAGTAGGCATGTCCGCTGTTTGCTAGTGCAAAATCAAGGGCAAAAAAACTATTTTTGATTGGCAATTTTAATATCACTTTTTCAAATAACTGCATAACTGCTTTAGGGATCTGATCTAACTTTGTATAAATCAATGTCCCTCCCTGGTGCTCATTACACCGGAAATCGCCTAGGGATGCCACTCTAATATATGTTTGAAAAAGTTTGCCATTCTGCACCAACAAACGTATATCAGCAGTAACCTTTTCGTTTTCTAAAACATATCCCTCGTCAAAAAGTAAAAATGGCTGAATCACAAACACCACATCAGGAGAAGAACCTACTAATTCATAAAGATTCTCCACATAATTATCAGATAACTTATAGACATTATTTCCTCCCGAACCAAATCTATCTTTAACCACTATTTCTTTCGAAAAATCACTTCCATAATGAAAAGTCTTAACTCTATTCCTAAGTCGCTTAATTGCATCACGAATTCCAACTTGACTTCGATCATCTACTAATATTGTCGGCACAGAGTGCTGACGGAATGCTATATGAGTTAAATATTTATCAATAAACAGCTGGGTAATTTCTTGCTTATTAAATGAAATCACCTCGTTCGAACATAATCTCTCTCTCAACTCTACTTTCCGAGAATTTACCGGCAAAAATTTAGTAAAAACTTGTGCAGCATAAACAGATTTCTGCACTCGGTGCCATTGCCCCTGAGTATAAGTCCAATAACTCGAACAGGTGCCGGGAGCCACAATATCCTCAGTCGTAGAAAATGCCGTCTTTAAGCTATTTTTTTTACATAAAGTCAAAAAATACTCATACGATTGCGCATAATTGACGTTTTCATCTAAAAAAAATGGATGCTTACCTTTATAAGTATGATCAGATGCACTTTTTGCTATTTCACCAGAATAAACAACCAGCACGTCAAACCTTGTTGCACTCATAAACCACTCCCATCTATCATTCGCGGCAAAACCTAATCAAATAAAGCTAAAGCCACAAAGACCAAATAACTAAATACAATAACTGCGTTAATCTGCAATTTAACTAAAACAGAGTATACAGTACTTTCTCGAGAATAAAAAATTACTCTACTACTCTACATCTGGAAGAACGCCCAATGAATCATTGAAACGATTGATGAAATTGAATAAGCCCACTACGCTTGAAAGCTCCACAATTTGTGCGTCGCTGTAGGCTGCTTTCATTCGCTCCATTAATTCTGGATCAATGTTATATGCGTGCTCAGAAGAAGCTTTGGCGTATTCAATCGCTAATTTTTGATTGTCAGACAACTGTCCCGACTCAATATTAGCCATCTCTTCTTCACTTAAGCCAAAGCCACGCAGCTGTTGTTTAGCTATCGACACACAAAATTCACACTTATTCATATCTGAAATGATCAACGCAATTCTCCATTTCAATAATTTATCCACCGGGGCGTCATCCATAATTGCTTTAAACATCGAAAAGAAACCAATTAATACATCATCACAATTAGCCATAACGCGCATCCACTTGGGCACTGAGCCCGTATTTGCTTTCATTTGTTCAAATAAATCTCTGGCTTTATCCTTAACCTCGTCATCAGTTACTAAGTGAACTAAAGGAGCAGGTGAACTCATACTACCTCTTTCATTGATTATTTCGTATCAAATCAAGCATACCACTCACAAAAAATCTCACTAATACATAATTGCCGAATAGTTTGTTAAACTCGAAGAATATAACGCTTTTTTCCACTAAAATATTTAGTTGCAGAAAGATAAAAAAACACAGGTTCTATCCAAAAATATGAAGGCACAAAAGACTCTGAATCTAAGTGTGGTAATCCCAATATCAAACGAGGAAGGAGTAGTAGTCAAACAAATAGATGAAATTGAAAAAATATTAACTAAAAGCAGAATTATCAACGATTACGAAATAATCCTTGTAGAAAATGGTAGCCGAGACGACACTCCCTCAGTAATGAGTAAATTTAAAACAAATAATAGAATTATCATCAAATCTTTAAAACATTCATCATATGGATCAGCTATAAAACTTGGTATCTTACATACAAAATATCCATATGGCTTACTCATGCCAATTGACTGGATTGATCCAAATTTTATTCAAAAAGGATTAGTAATAATGTCTAATAATAAAGATGTTGTTATGGTTATCGGAGATAAAAAAAATAAAAACAGCAATGATAATCGAAGCAAATACAAAAAATTTCAGAGTAAATTATGGTCGACCACACAACAATATATGTTCCCCAATATAAATTGCGATACTCATGGATTAAAGATAATTAGACTTACAACATTCGTCAAAAGAGCCCTTATTCAAACAATTTCAAAAGAAGAGTTTGTTGAAGTTGAATGGATACACAATCTTATTTCTCAAGACAAAATGCTAAAGAAATTACCAGTGTGCGTCGAAGAAATCAGAAATACAAATTATTCTCTTTCATCAAAATTAATAAGAGTATCGTCAGACATTGTAAGACTGATAGTTAAAAGAGCCTATCAAGCAAATAAAGAAAAAGGCGTAATAGTAATGTGTGATGACTACGGTATTTCGCAAGAAAGCTCTCAATGGATGCATGATGCAGTAAAAACAAACTTAATAAATGGAATTAGCGTTCTCCCAACACATATCAAAAAAGAAGATGTGGCGCAGCTAAACAGCTTAGACACCATTTTTTCATGGCACCTTAATCTTACTGAAGGCAAACCCTTATGTAATCCAAAGCAAATTCCTAGCCTAATCAACCAAGAAGGAGATTTCTATCCTTTTCCACTCTTTTTAATAAGACTTATTCTAGGAATTACCAAATTGTCTGAAATAAAAACTGAAATAACGGAACAATATTGTTTTTTCCAAAGAAATAATGTAAATGTTACACACATTGCCGGGCACTGGCACATCCATCTCATTCCCCAAATTGATAAAGTTTTAGAAGAAAAATTTCCTCAGCTAGAAAAACGACCAATCAAAGCAACTATTCATTCTCTCTCCACCAAGCCAATAAGGTGGCTAATATTCATGACCTTTTTGATGCCGTTATATTATTTATTAGGCCTAAAACCATCCAGTGCCAAAAAAAACATAGAAACAATCGTTCACTATGAATCAAATAATTAATTTCATTATTAACTTCCTAAATGGCCCAATGTATTGGGATTCAGCTACCTTCTTGAGTTATGCTGCAATTCTTACATCAAAAACAGGAAACTTGTTTGCATACATTAACAGTGGATCAAGCGACTATCCACACACCCCGCTTCTTATTTGGACCTATGCACTCATATTCAAAATACTAGGACCCGAATACTGGCGCATTGGCGCCAGATTACTAAGCTACTCCTTTGCATTTATTCTATTATTCATAGGCTACAAAATAATTTATTCGTACACGAAAAATAAGAATAATGCCTTATTAATTCAGCTACTAATCATTAGCGATCCAATCTTTTGGAATCAAATATATCTTAGCTACTTTGAAATCCCTGGACTTTTATTTCGAATTTTAGCTTTAAAAAACGCAATTAATGGCAAATGGAAAGCATATTTGTGTTGGGGCATATTAGCAATCGGAGTGCGTTTTGATAATATAGCCTACTTTTTAACACTAGGAATTATATTTTTGCTAGCCGATTTGAAAAATAAGAAAAAAATTGTACTTACATCAATGCTTCTTACAAGCATCGGTGCAATCTGGCTTATCTACCACAAAACAAGCACCGACTGGTGGTTATTTGGTCCAACCTACGGGTTTGACAATTCCATTAGATCTACATTTCAAAGAACATTATCAATTTTTAATCTGCCATATAGAAAATATCTCTTTGCTGTCTTCATTTTAGTATCCATTAAAGCAATATCTCACAAGAAATTAACCAAATTAACTTTACTCACATTTGTCTTTATCGCTACTAATTTTAGTGTTGCATTAACCACTTTCCCATTAATTAGATATTTTATTCCAACTTTTTGGGCAATCAAAATGTACATCGGAATAAGCGTTGCCTCACTATATCCTAAAAAAATATCCTCTCTAATTATTGGCCTCCTGATTGTGTGGAGCATAATAACTGGAAATATGTATACATTATCGGGTAACGGTGAGGAAATGCGAGGACTAGCACAAGAGCTTCAAACAAAAAAACAATTTTATAGTCAAATTTATCCCATAACAACGAACCAACCAATCTTGGTCGATTTTCCTGAAGACCTAGAAATGTCATCTGCTGACTATGGCTTTATACAAAAACCAATGAACTTTGATCCCATAAACATTGATACTAAAAACTATAATTCAAAGTACTGTTATATCTTGGTAACTCCAACATCAAAACAAACAGAGGGATACGCTAAAAGAAATTTTAATGACCTTATTATGGTCAAGCAATCAACCTCACAACTTGGAAGATATCAACTTTATAAAAGCAAAATCTGCCAATGAAGAAAATTATTAACTACCTAATCTTATTAACTGTAATAATCGGGATTTCACTCAGAATATCATCATATTTAAGATTTAATAATTATGGGGGAGACGAGGGAATCCAAGCAATAGTCGCATCACATTTTTGGAAATATAGAGAAATTCCTAAGACGGGCGAAATTAGTAGTATTGATAATAACAACAGATACATATACCACAACACGGTGATTCCTTTTATCCTCCAAATAATATTTTATTTAATTGGAGGACTCAATATAAAAGGATATGGACTAATATTTTTGTTATTTGGAATTGTATGTGAAATTACGATGGGTTATTTCGTAACGAAAAAATATGGAAAAAGAGAGGGATTAATTTATTTCGCACTAACATCCTGCAACAATGTCCTTATAT
>QKAA01000004.1 GCA_003247275.1 bacterium
CGTTGTTTGCGGGAGTGGGGATTTATGCCAGTCGGTATGTGATTGGAGTGTTGCCGGTAGTGGTGTTATATGGATTGATGCGTTTGCAACAGCAGCAGTTGGGGTTAAAAATGATGGTCGTTGGAGCGAGTTTTTTAGTGACGATAGGTTTAACAGTGTGGCCACAATTTGTGTACAAAATGACGGTGATTTTTCCCGCGGTTCATGAAGATTTGAGCCAATATATGGAAGGTTGGCCGTCGGGATTTGGGGTAAAACAAGCAATTTCTTTCATTAAAAAAAATTATTCAACGAAGCGAAAAATTGTGGTGGTACGGCGAGATTCTGGTAATCCAGAAAGTGCGGTGATAGCTTCTTTTTGGAAAGATTCGAACACATATTTAATGTATGAGTCTCAGTATGTATTATTGCAACAAAATGGTCAAATGGAGGACCTTACAATTCCCGTATTGTTTGTATCGCGAGATGATCACATGGGAGAGCTAAAAAATACGCCAATGGAAGAGTTGATGCGATTTGAGCGAGGTTTAGATTCTGGTCATGTGGGGGTGTGGCGCTTGCTTTAGAGCGGGTTTTAGAAGAGTGGGGAGCCCGTGTTTGAGACGACGTTTTTTGGGACGACTTGAAGCATAATACACACCTAAGAAAATGAGGGTAATTCCTAGCAGTTGAGTGGATTCAAATGGTTCATTGAGCCAAAGGACAGAGAGGGGGATGTAGATAAACGGTTGAACATAGTGGAACAGGGTAGCTTCTGAGGCTTCGATTTTGCCAATGCCGTAATTGGACAGAGTGAGGGCAATGACTGAGCCAAAGAGGGCGGCGTAGAGGACGGCGGTGCCAATTGAGGCATTGGTGGTGATGGTTTGGAGAGTGGGGAAATCGTGAGTGATGAAGAGATACAGGCTGAAAATAGTAGTGCCTAGCCACATGTGGACGGCAGTAATCACTGGTTTGGAGATTTTGGTGTAGTGCTTTTTGACCATGAGAATGGTGTAAGCGTAGATGAAGTTAGACAAAACTAAGATGCTGGTGCCGATAAAAGAGATACTGTTAAAGCCATCGGCATGGAAGAAAAATGGCTTAGCAAGAATAATAAAAGTACCTAAAACTGAAAATAATAAACCGATCCATTCGTGTTTTTCGATGTTTTCGTTTAAGAACATGAGACAGGCGATAGTAACAAAAATGGGTCTAGTTTGGATGATGAGTGAAGATTGAAGGGCGGTGACATAGGTGAGAGCGGCAAAGAGTAGAAAAACGTTGATGACAGTGATGCCTTCAATGAAGATGACGCGTAATAATTGTTTGCGGGTGCAGTGTAGTTTTTTCAGGTACTTAAATAAGAGAGGGGTAATGATAATGGCGGCAAGAGAGTAGCGAAGGAACAAAAATTGAGTAGGAGAGATAAATTCGAGGGCCGGTTTGACGATAGGTTGAATGCCGCCCCAGATAAGTTGGGAAATTAAAATGGCAAGATAAGCACGTTTTCGGGCAGGCGACATGCAGTTAGTATAGAGGAAGCTTCACTTATCAAACAAGACTGACTAGAGAGGTTAGTTTGTTTTAGTTTCTAGTAAGAGTTGCAGATTTTGAACCAACTGATTTTGGTCGACTTTTTTTTGTTTGCCAGTTGTCAGGTCTTTGATGACCACTTGGTTGTTTTCGATTTCTTCTGGTCCAAGCACAATAGCTAAGGGCAACCCTTGTTTGTCAGCATATTTTAATTGTTTGGCAAGCTTGGCGGCTTGAGGATAAATGTCGACGTTTAAGCCATTTTTTCTTAAAGAGGCAGCGATTTTGAGGGAATTGTTCATGCATTTTTGGTCAAAAATGGTCACCAAAACATCGGCTGATTTTAAGACTGATTCGGGAATTAATTGTTTGACTTTGGCGGCTTCAACAATGCGGTCAAATCCAAGGCCAACGCCAACGGCGGGCATGCTGGGTCCGCCTAGTTCACGGATTAAGTTGTCGTAGCGACCGCCGCCGCCAAATGAGCCAAAGGTAAATTCGGGCAACATGATTTCAAAGATAGTACCGGTGTAGTAATCGAGACCACGAGCCAAAGTGGGGGAGAAGACAAGGTTGCTTTCGGGCACGCCGAGCGAGGTCGTCAGATCAATCAGGTTAACGATGGAGGTGGGGATGAGAGCCTGTTTAACATTTGTCATCATGGCGCTGGCTTTTTCTAGACTTAAGCCCTTATCGACGAGTTCAGCAATAACGGCTGATTCAGGAAGTTTGTCGAGCTTATCAAGCGATTGAATCAGAGACATGACGGAGAGTTTGGCAGTGGCATAGGGAGTGAGCAGGGCGAAGAGATTTTCTCGATCGTTGACGATAATTTGAGGTTGTTTAAAGCCAATGGCAGTAAAAATCTGATAGATACAGGCGATAATTTCAGCTTCAGCTAAGGGAGAGGTTGAGCCATAAATGTCTAAATCACACTGAGTAAACTCACGGAAGCGACCTTTTTGAGGTTTGTCGGCACGGAAGACGTTTTGAATTTGGTAACGCCTGAACATTTGGGGAAGATCATTTTGGTATTGAGATAGGACTCGAGCCGTAGGAACGGTTTGATCGTACCGTAAGCCAACTTGGCGATCACCACGATCAGTGAAGGTATAGACTAATTTGTCGGCTTCATCGCCGTATTTGCCTAGGAGTAAACTGGCATACTCAAGCGTTGGCGTTTCGAGAGGTTCAAAGCCAAATCGCTTAACTACGGTGGTAATGGTTTGAGTAATATAATCCCTGGCTTTCTTTTCGGAGGGAAGAAAATCTCGAAAACCTTTGAGGGTTTGGGGGACGTTGCTCATTTTTATATTCCTTTCAATGATAGTATCTTTTAGTGTATCAGGGAGTTGAATCTTAATTGCTATTAAAAAACCCGCTTTTTTTAAATTGCGGGTTGTGTTTATTTTATGGTTTTTTGCACATCAAAAACACAAGCCGCGAAAATAATGATGGTGATGATGGGTGTGCAAAAAGGTGTTCATAATGAGTTGTTGTATTGTAACACGGCGATTTCAGCCTTTGTTTTAGATTTTATGATAGGATTGGGTTATCTTAACATATAGTCTTTGGAGGAATTATGCCTGGTTTTGTGTTTTTATTAGTCTTTTTTTTGATTTTGATTTTGTCTTTTTTAAAGCAAATTAATGAGTACGAGCGAGGAGTGGTCTATACCATGGGTCGATTCTCGTATTTATTGGGTCCAGGTTGGCATGTGGTGTGGCCAATATTTCAGCGAATGACTAAAGTGGATGTGCGGACGAAAGCAGTGGATGTGCCCAAACAAGACATTATTACTAAAGATAATGTGTCGGCGAAAATGAGTGCAGTGATTTATTACAAAATTACTGATGCGGGTAAGGCAGTAAATGAAGTAGAAAATGTGTTTTGGGCGGTGTCACAACTGGCTCAAACTACCATGCGGCGGATCACGGGCGAGGTAACGTTGGATGAATTGCTAACCAATCGGGAAAAGATTGCGGAGCAGATTTTACAGATTGTGGAACAAGCAGCGACTCAATGGGGTTTAGATGTGCAATCGGTCGAATTGAAAGATATTGAGTTGCCAGAATCGATGGTGCGAACTATGGCTAAGCAAGCTGAGGCAGAACGAGAGAAACGGGCAGTGATCATTAATTCTGAGGGAGAAGTGGCAGCATCGGAGAATTTAGCTAAGGCCGCTCAACTATTGGCACAAACTCCGGGAGCGCTGCATTTGCGGACGCTTAATTCGATTAATGACATTTCTTCGGATCAATCAAACACGATTGTGTTCGCGGTTCCACTTGAGGTGCTGCGAGCGCTTGAGGGCGTTGCCAGAAAGAATACTTAAGCGGTAGTGGCGATGGGACCTTTGTCGGTCATGATGAAGGTATTTTCGTGGCGATAGCCGAATTTGCGGGCAAGATAAATACCTGGTTCGATGGTAAACGCAGTGCCTTTGGTGAGGGGGGTGCTGTCGGTAGAGCTGATGTGGGGAATTTCATGGGCGGAGAGGCCGATACTGTGGCCGGTGGTGTGAATGAATTTATCAGCAAAGCCTGATTGGGAAATGTGGGTGCGGGCGGCGTTATCCAGATTAAGAGCAATGAGTTGAGGTGTTTGGGCGGCGAATAAGGCTTGCTTGTAGGCAGTATCAACGATTTTTTTTACTTTGGAAAATTTTGGTGGATTGGGGTTTTCCCTGGACCAAGTGCGAGTAAGGTCAGATTTGTATAGATGAAAATCGGCGCCCATATCTATCAAAATAATACTGTTGGTTTTGAGTTTAGTTTTGTTAGAAGGTCGGTGATGAGGCTCGGCAGTGTGGGCATCAAAGGCAACAATGGTGGGGAAGGCAGGTCCTTCTCCGCCTAATTGTTTGATTTTGGTATCGATCATATCGGCAACTTGCTGTTCGGTGACTCCGACCGCTTCAGATTTTGCCAGCCAGCGTTTGATCCAGTTGATGGTTTTTTTGGCAATTTCACCTGATTTGATCATCAGTTGTTGTTCAAAGTCATCTTTATGACTTTGTTGATCGGCAACAAGGGTATCAATACTGATTACATTGACGTGAGGCAGGGCTTGAGTGAATAAATCATATTCGGCGACGGTACAGTCTTTTTTTTCAATGCCGATAGTCATGGGGGAGGGGAAGGTTTGGGTGAGGATTGAGGCGGCGGTATGAAGAGGAGACATGGAAACATGAATGAATTGAGGATTAGTGGGAGGATAAATAAAGGGAGAGTGATAGATGATGGCTTGTTTTGGGGTGATTAGTAAAAAAACTTCACGTTCGGTGGGGTGAAGCGGGGCAACGCCAGCATAATAGTAGATAGATTCTTTTTTGGTGATAATGGCGCCGTCGCAGTCGTTTTGAATGAGTAATTGGCGAAGATGATGGAGGCGAGTATTGTTATGCGATTCAAGAATATGATTATTCTTTTGGCTCTGCATTGGATTCAAGTCCTTCTTGGTTTTTTATCAGGACTATATCGGCGAGACTGGCGCTGGTACTAGAGCTAGCTGGTTCGTAAATCACTAAGGCTAGTTGGCCGGCTTCAATTTCATCAGAATCAAGTTCTTGGTTGGTGAGGCCAGCGGGATCAGAAAGGAGGAATGAGGTTTTGGAGTTAAATTTGAATAATTTTAATTCACCGTTTTGAGGATGTTTGAGTTCAAATTGGCTTTTGTTATCAGTGATGGTTTCAATGGTGCCATAAAAACTAGTTTTTTCAGGGACTTCAGGCGGAGCGTCAAGGATAAGCAAGCGTCTGGCATCTAAAACTTCGAGGTCTGAGTGGATGAAACCGAGAGCGGCGATGTAGTTGCCAATACTGGCGTCTTCACGACTGACCTCTTTGTTGGTATTCATATTGATATAAACCGTTGAGGCGGAGGTGGAAGCTTGAATGGTGCTACCTTCATCAGTCTCAAGCAGAATAGAATTGGGGGTAATTGAATCAAGTGTGCCTAAAAAAGCAGTTTTCTTTTGATCAGTTTGGGTTTTGGAAATGTTGACGACTTGTTCAATTCGCTTGCGGATATTTTCTTTAATTTGGTCATCGTCAATTTGGGAAGCAGATTCAGTTGATTCTTGGTTTTCGGTTTCGTCAGATTGAGCGTGCAC
>QKAA01000067.1 GCA_003247275.1 bacterium
CATTGAGACTGTTCCTGGCAAAAATAACCAAGTGGTGGAAGTTGTCAGTGATGGATATATGGTGGGAAAAAGTGTGATTCGAGCAGCAAAAGTTAAAGTTGGCTCAGAAAGTTAATAAAAAAATATATAAAAATATAAAGGAGGATTTATGGGAAAGATAATCGGTATTGACCTTGGCACTACTAATTCAGCCGTAGCTGTGTTGGAGGGCGGTCAACCAAAAGTGATACCAACAGCTGAGGGACGAAACACGATTCCTTCAATTGTGGAACCAGTTAAAAATTTAGTTGGTGACGTAGCAAAACGTCAAATGATTCTTAACCCCAAAAATACGATTTACTCGGTCAAGCGGTTAATGGGTCAACGGATGAGTGATAAACAAGTCGAAGAAACAAAAAAACACGTCCCTTATGAGATTGTGGCTGGTAAAGATAAGACTGCCGCAGTTAAGGTTGACGGAAAAGTATATACACCTCAAGAGATTTCAGCAAAAATCTTACAAAAAGCAAAAGCTGATGCGGAGAGTTACTTGGGCGAAACGGTGGAAAAAGCCGTGATTACCGTACCGGCTTATTTTGATGACTCTCAACGACAAGCAACAAAACAGGCTGGAGAGATTGCTGGATTAACGGTGGAGCGGATTATAAATGAGCCAACCGCGGCAGCACTAGCTTATGGTTTAGACAAGAAATCAAATAAAACTATCGCTGTTTATGACCTGGGCGGAGGTACTTTTGACATCTCGATTTTGGAGATTGGCGATGGCGTGTTTGAAGTTAAATCCACAAATGGTGACACTTTTTTGGGTGGAGATGATTTCGACGCCAAGATCATTACTTGGATTGTGGATGAATTCAAAAAAGAAAATGGTGTTGATTTATCTAAAGATGCTCAAGCACTGCAGCGTATCCGAGATGCAGCTGAAAAGGCAAAAATTGAATTATCTTCGAGCACTGAAAGTGAAATTAATCAACCATTTATTAGTATGCGAGATGGTCAACCGTTGCACTTAACCATGAAGTTGACTCGAGCAAAACTAGAAGAATTGGTTGATGATTTGGTGCAAAAAACTATTAAACCGGTGAAAGCGGCCTTAAAAGACGCCAAACTTGAACCATCAAAAATTGATGAAGTCGTTCTGGTTGGTGGAATGACCCGGATGCCTAAAGTTCAACAAGTAGTTAAAGACTTCTTTGGCAAAGAACCACATAAAGGAGTTAATCCTGATGAAGTGGTAGCCATTGGGGCAGCCATTCAGGGTGGAGTGCTGATGGGTGATGTTAAAGATATTTTATTGTTGGACGTAACCCCATTAACCTTAGGTGTCGAAACTATGGGAGGCATTCGCACTCCAGTGATTGAGCGAAATACCACGGTACCAACAAGCAAATCTCAAGTGTTTTCTACCGCAGCTGATAATCAGCCTCAGGTGGAAATCCACATTCTTCAAGGTGAAAGAGAGATGGCTTCTGACAATAAATCATTAGGCCGATTTGTGTTGGACGGTATTGCTCCAGCCCCACGTGGGATTCCTCAAATTGAGGTGACTTTCAATATTAATGCTAACGGCATTTTAGAAGTCACAGCAAAGGATAAGGGTACTGGGAAAGAACAACACATCAGCATTCAAAACGCCACTAATTTATCTGATGAAGAAGTGGAAAAGATGAAGAACGAGGCTGAGCAGCATGCTGAGGAAGACAAGAAGAAAAAAGAGAAAGCTGAAACCTTTAATCGGGCACAACAAACCGTGTTTGAGCTAGATAAACAACTGAAAGAACATGGTGATAAGCTGGATAAAGCTGATAAGGAATCTCTTGAAGAGCAGGTCAAAAAACTGAAGGAATTGGCGGAGAAAGAAGATACCGACCCCGAGGTTTTGGCCAAAGCGATTGAAGAAACACTAACAGCTTCCCAAAAGCTGGGTGAGGTTATTTACAAACAACAAGCTGCAGATCAAGAAGCTGCCTCTTCTTCAACTGAGGGAACATCAGGCGAAGAAAAGGATACGAAAGATAAAAAATCGAATGGCGACAAAAAAGACGCCGAAGAAGGAGAAGTTGTTGAAGAGTAAACCTGAAGCCTCAACTGTACCACTGACAATTAACTTGTTTGTGGCGTGTGAATTAGCTCAGGTCACTCGAGACGGGAAAGTTTCCTTAAATGGAATCTTTTCCCGTCTGACTGCCTCTTCTGCTCCGGTTAATATTTCGAGATTCTTTTTGGTGGCGATGGTTCAGGGTCAACCAATGAGTCAACATCAGGTGAGCTTTAGGATTATTGGTCCAACTCAAAAAGATTCGATTCGACAATTAAACACCAAAGTTAACTTGGGGATGGACGGCAAAGCCAACATTTTTAATGAGTTGACTAATACTCGGCTTGAAGAGTTTGGTAATTACCAAATTGCAATCATTATTGATAATACAAAGGAATCTCGGTTACAATTTGATCTTGTTCAAGTTGGAGCTCCTCATCGAGATTTGCGGAAACGCACTACTTCTCTTCCAAATTAATTTAAAATACGTCTATGGTGACTAACAGAGATTACTACGAAATATTAGGTTTGAAAAAAAGTGCCTCAGATGCTGAGATTAAGTCGGCATATCGAAAAAAGGCATTAGAGTTTCATCCGGATAGAAATAAAGATAAAGATGCTGAGCAGAAATTTAAAGAAGTTAACGAGGCATATGAAATCCTAAAAGATCCACAAAAACGGCAAACGTATGATCAATTCGGGCATTCAGCTTTTGATCCACGTTCTGGTTTTGGTGGAGGTGCTGGTGGATTTTCTCAACAAGGTCCATTTACGTGGAGTTATCGCTCTAGTGGTGGTGGACAAAATCCATTTGCTGGATTTGGTGGTGACTTTTCTGATCCATTTGATATTTTTGAACAATTTTTTGGTGGAGCTTCACCGTTTGGCGGCAGACGCGCACCAGCTAAGCCACACTATTCGCTGCGAGTGACCTTTATGGAGGCGGCAAAAGGAATCGAAAAAACTATTGTTCATCAAGGAAAAGAACACACAATTAAAATTCCAGCTGGAGCTGACGATGGAACCAGAATTCGTTATCCCGATTTTGATATATCCATTGATGTAACAGCAGATAAAATCTTTAAGCGTGACGGATATGATGTGTTTGTAGATCAACCTTTACGACTAACTACGGCGATTTTGGGAGGAGAAATTAGTGTGCCCACAATCGACGGAGACATTAAGATTAAAATTCGACCAGGAACGCAACCTAGTACTATGGTTAGACTTAAGGGTAAGGGGATTTCTCATTTGAGAGGAAATGGAAAAGGTGATGAATATGTGCGGTTGGTGGTAACTGTTCCAGAGCAACTGAATCGACAACAAAAAGAGATGATACAAAAGTTGGATATGTCTCTTAGTTAGTTGATGTTAGCTCGAACTTGAGATGTTATAATTTTCAAATGAATGAAAAAGAAAATAGGGTTATAAAGGTTTCATCAATTTATTTGATGTTGAAATTAGTTTTTCGGTTAACTGTTTTTTTCGCATTGTATATGCCTAGTCTTTTTTTCTTTCTCAATGCTTACCCATCAATGACGTTTGGTTTTTTGTGGGCTGGCTTTTTCCCGTTATTAGTTTGTTTACCGTTCGTTATTTCTGATCTTCTCCATTGGAAAAAGTCTGGAGTTTTTATTACTGATAAAGGAGATCATATCGTTAGGGTGGGCGGATTGCGTATGACTCAATATACGTTATTGAATGGAGTTATTATTGCTAATCAAGTTAATCGTGGAATGTTGGACCAAATATTTGGTATGGCAACAATAAAAACTGGTATTGTTGGTGATCGCTCATTAAGTGGAGTTCTGTATTCTGATATTGATTCTTATAATGATTTAATGCGCGATAAAACAACGCATCAAGTAGTCTCGATTTTATAATAGGGGACAATTGTTTCATCTCGTTAACCTTGGTACCATGACATCATGATTTATCGTATTCCGCGCAATGATGAACAAAATTTGTATGAGAGGTTGACCCATCACCCACTTCAGTCTTGGGCGTGGGGAGATTTTCGCGAAGATACTGGGGTGGAAACGAGACGGTTAATTGGCTTTGATGGTTCAGAGCCTGTGGGACAGATTGAAGTCACTTTTCATGCAGTGCCACATACTCCCTACACGATTGGGTATTATCCAAAAGGGGTGTGGCCAGATGATTTGCAGTTAGCTGCACTTAAGGATTTGGGTCAAAGAGAGAAAGCTCTGTTTATTAAATTGGAGCCTGACGTTTCAACACCACCAAAAAATAAAGCTGATATTGAGGGTTTACGTTCAATTTTGGTTGATGCGGGATGCTTCCTTGGTAGACCTCTATTTACTAAATACTCGTTTTTGCTGGATCTTACTCAAAGTGAAGATGAACTCTTGGCTAAAATGAAATCAAAAACGCGCTACAACATTCGTTTGGCAGAAAAGCGTGGCGTTGAGGTAGTTGAGGATAATTCTGATGAGGCTTTTGAAGCGTATCTCTCCTTACTTTCTGAAACAACTCATCGGCAAAAATTTTATGCTCACGGAGAAAAGTATCACCGTAAAATGTGGAAGCATATGCGAGCTGCTGGTATTGCACGGCTATTAAAAGCGACTTATCAAGGAAAAGTTTTAACTGCTTGGGTTTTGTTTTACTATAAAAATCGTTTGTATTATCCCTATGGAGCTTCAAGTCGAGAATTTCGCGAGGTGATGGCCTCAAACTTAGTTATGTGGAAAGCGATGCAGCTTGGGAAATCATTGGGAGCAACAACGTTTGATTTATGGGGTGCATTGGGGCCAGACCCCGATCCTAAAGATCCTTGGTATGGTTTTCATAATTTTAAGCTGGGTTACGGGGGTGATTTAGCTGAGTTTGTGGGCTCCTATGATTTAGTAATCCAACCCCAACTTTATTCCCTTTATCGAACGGCTGATATTTGGCGATGGAGATGGTTAAAATTACGATCTCATTTGTCATTTTGATATGGATTTTCATCAGACTGAGGCTCATGCGCAATATCTTGAATCGATAGGCTGGCGCGTTATTCCCCATACTTATGAAAATACTAAGACGTTTTATTTTGTACGTCAGATTCCCCTTTTGCCAATAGCTTTTTTGAAGATACAAAGAATATCTTCTAACTTAATTGATTGGAAGTTTGTGGCGGAATTAGAAAAAAAATATCATATTTATAAAACGGTGATTGAAACTGATCACTACGATGGTAGCTCTGACATTTGCGATGAGTTAATTGTGTCTCATGGTTATTTTCCGGGCAATGATTTTATGTTAACAACCAAAACACGAATTATTGATATACAAAAATCTCAAAAAGAACTGATGGCCGAGTTTAAACCAAAGACTCGGTATAACGTTCGCAAAGCAGAAAAATTGTGGAAAGTATCAATTAAACCACTTGATGAGGTGACGAAAAACGCGTCACTGATGGAGGAGTATTACGCTTTACTGAGGGCAAATGCAAAAAGAATATCTTCTAACTTAATTGATTGGAAGTTTGTGGCGGAATTAGAAAAAAAATATCATATTTATAAAACGGTGATTGAAACTGATCACTA
>QKAA01000035.1 GCA_003247275.1 bacterium
AATAACGTAGGGCCTGTTTTGCAGGTTCTTTTTATTAATGAGGTCTTCCAATATTTGCCATCGACGTTTTTTTTCTGCGGGAGAGACGTCATCGGGATACAGTCTGGCGGCGGCAGTGCCTGGTCGTGGGGAGTAGCGGGCAACAAAGCCAATATGCCAATCCAGTTCTTTGGCAAGGTCGACGGTATGTTCAAAATCAGCCTTAGTTTCTCCAGGAAAACCAACGATGATATCGGTGCCAATGGTAATATCTTTGGCTTTGGCACGTAATTTTTTAATCACTCGCTTATAGTCAGCAACGGTATAGCCTCTATTCATTCGCTTTAAAACATCGTCTGATCCTGATTGAATGGGTAAGTGAATGTAGCGATCAATTTTTTTGTTGGTAGCAATCTCATCAATCAAAGCATCATGAAAGTCCCAAGGGTTGGAGGTCATAAAGCGAATTTTAGTTATCTTTTCTAGTTTAGAAATTTCTTTGACCAGGGAAACAAAGGGAGGAATTCCATCAGCTTTCTGATATTGGCTTTGGTTAGTGGGCAATTCAACCTCGCTGAATGGTTTGTCCATACTAAGCATCATCTTTCGAAGACTGATGCCCACCTTTTCTAGACCGTATGAATTGACGTTCATGCCAAGTAAGGTGATTTCTTCATAGCCAGATTCAACCAGCTTTTTGACCTCAGCCATAATTTCTTCAAATGGGCGTGATTGTTCTCTACCCCGAGAAAAAGGAACAATACAATAAGTGCAAAAGGAGTTGCAGCCAGTGGAGATAGGAACCCAAGCATGTTTTTTATCCCGCCGTAGGGCCGGAATATTAAAGCCAACTTCACTGATGGGCAATACTTGATCCACCATGGGGAACATTTCTAAGAGCTTAGGCTCAGAGAAATGAGTCATACAGCCGGTCAAGATAATTTTGGGACGTTTGCTTTGCTTAAAATGACTTTGAATGTTATTTAACAAACCTTGAACTCTATCTTCAGCAGACTGACGAACTGAACAAGTGTTGATGACAATTTCATCAGCATCTTGCCAGGTTGAAGCCTCTTTATAGCCTCTAGCAGCATAATCGCCAGCAATGCGCTCAGAATCGGCCTTGTTCGATTGACAGCCAAAGGTGTGAATAAAATACTTCATGAGCGCCTATTCTAGCAGATAGGAACCCCTAGCGTATTTTTGATTTTTTAGTTATGAATAAAAGATCCCGCGACCTCACGGTCGGGGTCTTTTTTTACGCACTGAGCGCTGACGCGATATTGATATCGCTTCATCCCTCGATTTAACAATCGGGGTATTCGCTTTCTTGTAATAATCAGGAAATGATTACCAGACCATTTTCTTGAGGGGTTTACCAACGCGGAAGTTGACCACGTGATGACCCTTGATGGTTTGGCGCTTGTCTTCTTTACCAAAAGGAACAACTTGTTTATCAGCCACTTTTGATAAGTAGAATGTGCCAAATCCAGAGAGAACAACTTTCTCGCCTTTTTTCAGACCTTTTCGGAGTTCATCTAAGAATATTTCGATAGCCTCTTTGGAAGCTTTTTTTGTTAAGTGAGCCCGTTTGGCGACAACATTAACAAGTCTAGATTTTGTCATTATTACTCCTCCTTAAATAAACCAACAATAATAGTGATTACGACCACTGTATCCGACTAAACCAGTATCGGTCAAGTGGAATTTTTAGTGTCTTCAGGCTATGAGGCTTAAAAAATTGCTTATGTAGCTACGGCTGAGGCTCGAACTTCACGAATGACGTTAACAGTGACTGTGCCGGGGTAGGTCATCTCGTTTTTGATTCGATCGCGAATCTTCTCGGCTAAGACAATTGTTTCATCATCAGAAAGGTTCTGATAGTTAACAATGACCCGAAGTTCGCGTCCAGCTTGGATAGCGTAGGTTTCGGAAACGCCCTTGAAATCTTTGGCAATATTTTCCATGGTCTCCAAGCGTTTGACGTATTCGTCGTAATTTTCGTACCGAGCGCCCGGTCTTGCACCAGATATAGCGTCAGCAATATAGACGAGAACTGACTCGTTACTGGTGAAAGCTGTGTCTTCGTGATGTTGGGCAACGCAGTCGATGGCAGCTTTAGGCATCTCATACTTTTTGAGTAATTTGACACCTAATTCGACATGACTCCCCTCTTCGTCGGTGACCACTTTACCAATGTCATGGAAGAGACAACCAAGGCGAACGACATCAACATCGGCTCCGACCTCTTTGGCTAAAGCGATGCCAATTTTGGTTTCTTCAAGGGTGTGAGCCACCATGTTTTGACCATAGGATGATCTAAATTTGAAGCGGCCCAAGAAAGCCATTAGGTCATGAGGAACGTTGAAGGCACCAACAGCGTGACAAAGCTTTTTACCCTCTTCGAACATGACTTTTTCGGTTTCTTGTTTGGCTCGGGCAACATACTCTTCTATACGAGATGGTTGAATTCTGCCGTCAGCAATAAGCCTCTTTAGGGCTTGTTTGGCGATTTCTCTTCTGACTGAGTCAAAAGAAGAAAGTCGAACTGCGCCTGGACTATCATCGAGATCAAGATCAACGCCAGTAGCGCGCTCGAAGGCACGAATATTACGACCCTCTTTACCGATTAAGCGGCCTTTAATGTCGTCAGAGGGAATCTCCACGGTGGAGACGGAATATTCAGCTACGTAGTCGGTAGCCCCATGTTTCATGGCTTCAATTAGGATTTCCTTGGCTTTATCGTCAGCTTCTTCTCTGGCTTTGGCCTCAGATTCTTTGATTTTTTGAGCAATTTCTTTAACAGATTTTTTCTCAACCACTTTTAGAATTTGATCTTTAGCCTCTTCTCTGGTCATGCCAGCAACATCTTCTAACTTGTCGATGAGTTTTTTCTTGATAGTTTCAACTTCAGTTTTAGATTTGGTAACTTCTGACTCAATACGAGTGACAAATCTTTCTTTTTCATTCAGAACTGCATCTTTTCTATCTAATTCATGGGTTTTTCGCTCATGCTCAATTTGAGCTTTAGAAAATCTTTCTTGTAGTTCACGACTTCTTTTTTCAGCTTGCTCTCTAATTTTTAAAGCTTCATCTTTGGCTTCTAAAATAATTTCTCTGGCTTTTGACTGGGCATCTCGAATAATATTGTCTGGAACCACCGTTGATTGTTTGGATTCACTTTTAACAATGGGACGACTATCAAAACCAATGTTCTTTTTTGGTTGAGCGTGAACAATAGCTTTTTTTACGTTTTTTAGTGATTTTTTAGAATCACTTTTGCCTGCAATAGGCTCGTTTGGTTTTTTAAGCACCTTGCTTAAACGACTAAAAAATGACATAACACTCCTTACTTTTTGCTCGAAACGTGTGAAAAACTGATACTATTCAACAAAATGGAGCGCTTTCTTACATTGCGCTCTCTTGGATTTAGAAAGAGGGATCCGCCTTGATTAGATGGATGCTTAGGTGAAAATTCATTTGTTTATTAGTATGACTCACAATAATTCTTTTTTGTACTTAACAATGTTGGTGTTTCAAGCAGCGTTATTCTACCCTACGCCTAAGGAAAGCGTCAATGAGTTTAGCGGAAAAACCCTGTTGACTGAGTAATTGATATATTTTGGCCTTTTTTTGGTAATCGTTAAGCCCAGTTAATTTATTCCTTTTCTTTTCAACTAATGCCTCCATTGAATGGATCCATTCATCCTTATCTATCTCACCGAGAATGTCGGCAATTTGTTGCTTATTAAGACCCTTTCGGGATAGCTCAAAGGTAATTTTTCGATCACCCTTTTGACGTCTCGCTCTTGACTGCGCCCATTGTTGGCCAAAATGGTAGTCATCTATTAACTGATGAGCGTCAAGATATTCAAAAACTTCCTCTGTAACCTGCTGATCTACCCCTTTTTTTTCAAGGTAAAGGGCTATCTCATGTCGGGAACGATCTCTGATGGAGAGGTAATTTAAAACAAGCTGAATGACTGGTTTGGTTTCTGCTGTCATTTCTGCTAACTAGAGAATATCAGCGTCTTTTTCTGCATTTTCACCAACTTCAGTCGGAGTGGTCTTTGATTTTTTGATGACTTGCCAGATAGCAGTTTCGATTTCTGAGGCTAGTTTTTTGTCCTCATCAAGGAGTGATTTGACCGCTTCTCTGCCTTGAGCTAGCACCTCACCTTTATATTTGAAGAAAGAGCCGCTTTTTTGAATGATGTTGAATTCGACACCCACATCAACCAGCCCCCCGCTTTTACTGATACCGGTATCATTCATGACATCAAACTCAGCAATTCGGAAAGGCGGAGCAACTTTATTTTTAACAACTTTGGCTCGATGTTGAGAACCAATAATTTTGTCTGAATCGGTGATATTGCCAATTTTTCTCATGTCAATTCTGACTGACGAGTAAAATTTGAGAGCTTGACCACCAGTGGTAGTTTCGGGGTTACCAAACATGACCCCAATTTTCATACGCAGTTGGTTGGTAAAAATCAGGACTGTTTTTGATTTAGAGACTGCCCCGGTTAACTTGCGCATAGCTTGGCTCATTAATCTTGCCTGCAAACCCATGACAGCATCACCCATTTCGCCTTCAATTTCAGCCTTGGGAACAAGGGCAGCAACAGAATCTACTACCAGAACATCAATGCCGCCAGAGCGGATGAGGGTTTCGGTTATTTCTAGGGCTTGCTCACCTGTGTCTGGTTGAGCAATGAGCAAATCGGACAAATTAACGCCAATGGCTTCGGCACGAACAGGATCAAGAGCATGCTCGGCATCAACAAAAGCGGCTGTGCCACCGCGTTTTTGAGCTTCGGCAATAACATGAAGACAAACAGTGGTTTTGCCTGAGGCCTCTGGTCCATAAATTTCTACAATTCTGCCCCGAGGTAGACCGCCAACTCCTAAAGCGATATCTAAGGCAACCGCGCCAGTTGGAACCACATCAATTTTCATTTGTTCTCTGGCATTATCGCCAAGACGCATAATTGAGCCTGTACCGAATTGTTTGGTGATTTGATCGATGGCCATCTTCACAGCTTGGTTCTTACCCGATTCATCTTCTGGCGTGTTAGTGACCTTTGGTGCCACATCTTCTTTTTTGGGTCTACCCATGCCGTCTCCTTATTTGATTTATACTAATTACTACTGAGCTTATTCGTGTTAGCTTTGGGTTCATTCAAACATAAATAAAAAATCTATACAAGTGGTGTTTTAGTGCGTTGTATAATGCATGGGACATATCGGAGAGTAGCGCAGTTGGTAGCGCGCACGCATGGGGTGCGTGAGGTCGCAGGTTCGATTCCTGTCTCTCCGACTCTTTATGGTTGAACCCAATAATCAGAGCACAACAAGTAATCCCGTTGGTAGGTTTATGGTGGCGGTAGGCTC
>QKAA01000036.1 GCA_003247275.1 bacterium
TGGAACGCCAATTATTAGGACTTATTATGCAATCATCTTCACCCAAAACTGAACTTGCCAGTATTTCCGCCGATTGGTTTTCTGAAATTCATTTAAAAAAACTCTGTCAGGCCCTGCAACAACATGCTGAAAGTGTTCACCAAAAAGGCGTTGAATTAGTCAAGCAATTGCCCGAAGCCATGAAACCATTAGCTCACGACGTGTACACGATGACGCCTGCTTGGCTCGAACAACAGCAATCAGAAATCGATGATCTCTTGAGTAAAACTAAGAAAAAACTCGAGCAAGTTTGGGCCAAACAACGACTTGTTGAAGTTGCTAAACTATTAGCCCAATCTGACGATCAAGAAATCGACACAGATGAATTATCCAAAGAATATCGAAAACTCGCAGAAATCACTGCTAATAGTTGAGACTACTAGACTAACAACCAAGATCTCAGTATAATACCAACCAATAGATAGGGAAAAAAGAATCACCACCGATGTTTTCGGTAATTTTTTGCGTTCCTTTTTTTGCCTCTGTTGGTATGGTTAGTAATCAAGTGAAAAGATTGTAAAAATACGTTATGCCAAAAAAAACAGACAAAGCAGCTGCGCCGAGTACGCAGACAAATAAAGAAGCAAAAAAAGAACAGCTAAACAAGCAAATTGATGCTCTCATTAAATTTGGTGAAGAGCAGGGTTACATTTCTCAAGACCAAATTTTAGAAACCTTTCAACAGCCAGAACTGTATTTAGATGATCTCGACAACCTTTATGACGTTCTCTTAAGTAAGGGTATTGATGTTTTCGAAACTGTTTCCGATGATCAAGATAAAGATGTTTCCGGTCCCACCGAGCTTGAAAAAGAATTAGAGCTCCTCTCAACCTTAGCTGATTCTTCTGTTTCCGACCCCGTTCGCATGTACTTAAAAGAAATTGGCCGTATTCCTTTACTTACCCGCGATCAAGAAATTATCCTGGCTCAAAAAGTAGACGATAATGATGAAGCTGCCAAATCTCACTTAATCGATTCCAACTTACGCCTTGTCGTGTCTATCGCCAAAAAATATATTGGTCGTGGCATGACCTTCCTTGACCTCATTCAAGAAGGTAACAAAGGTCTCATTCGCGCCGTCGAAAAATACGACTGGACTAAAGGCTTTAAATTCTCAACCTATGCTACCTGGTGGATTCGTCAGGCTATTACTCGGGCCATCGCTGACCAAGCCCGTACTATCCGTATTCCCGTCCATATGGTCGAAACGATCAATAAGTTGGTCCGTATTTCTCGTAAATTAATGCAAGATTTGGGTCGCGAACCCACCCCCGAAGAAATCGCCAAACCTATGGGCATCTCCGCTGACAAAGTCCGCGAAATCCTCAAAATCTCCCAAAAAACTACTTCACTTGAAACTCCCATTGGTGACGATGACGACTCTTACCTTGGCGACTTTATTGCTGACGAAAATCAACTTACTCCTTATGAAGCAACCAGCAAACGTCTACTTAAAGAAAATATTAACGAAGTTTTACATGCTCTTTCTGACCGTGAATCAAAAGTGCTCAAAATGCGCTTTGGTTTAGAGGGAGCCCGCCCCATGACTCTTGAAGAAGTTGGTAAAAAATTTGGTGTTACCCGTGAGCGTATTCGTCAAATTGAAGCCAAAGCCTTACGTAAACTCAAACACCCTTCCCGCCGCAAGAAACTTCAAGACTTCTTAGACTAATTTTCAAAAATATGTCCAAAGAAAATGGTCCTCGACTAAAATCAACTGCCATCGAAGCCGTAACCCAATTGGGATATCGACCAGAGCTTGATCTCTATTCCAGAGAAACAATTCAAGTATTAAAAACAAAACTTCAAGAACAGCCAAATCTAAGCTATATTATCTACTTTAATCACATAGCATATGACGACCCCTTATTCGCTGCCTATATTGCTAATAAAATCAATCCAGAAAATACCCCAGTTATTATCCCAACTTCATATTCCCATACTGAGCCAGATAATCCTGATAATAAAAAATTCATAGCAATGGTTAGCATGGCCTCATGGGCAGGAATCCAAACCCCAAGGGTTATTCAAGCCTATCAACTTAATAATGAAAAGTATGACTATACTTCAGAGCAGGCCAAAGAAACCTATTTTAAATTTTTTAAGACCATAAAACAAAACAAACAGGAATTCGGCCGAGTTGGAGTTCTCATTAGTCCCGAAGGCACTCGTAGTAAAACGGGGGAATTAGGGAAGTTTGAAGAGAGTTTTACAAAATTAGTTGGGATGCTCTCCTCAAAAGATGCTGAAGAAAAAGGTAGGGAGGACGTAGTATTTATTCCGCTGGCAATTCATTACCTTAAAGGCTATAAAAGGGAAAAACCCAATTTTACAAAACCAGTGGAACTTTCACTAGGACTACCCTATTTTCACAAAAATGGTGATCCTCCACCCAATCCAAAACTGCTTAAGAGTTACTTATTCTCTCGACTAATTCCTTCCGTAAAAAAAGACTAAAAGAAACTCACGCCAAGAAACAGTTGTCCATGTGGTCGTTCACCAAACCACAAGCTTGCATATGGGCATAGATAATAGTTGGCCCCACAAACTTCATTCCTCGTTTTCGTAAGTCCTTACTCAATTCTTCCGCCTCAGGCGAAGTTACTTGATAATCGCTTGCAGTATTAATAGAGTGGTTAATCGTTTTCCCATTCACAAATTTCCACATATAATCATCAAAACTACCAAATTCTTTTTGAATATCCAAAAAAATTCGAGCATTGGTTACCGCTGCCTTAATTTTTAATCGATTTCGAATAATAGCGGGGTCATGAGTCAATGCTTCTATCCTTTTTTCATCAAATAAAGCTACTTTCTCGGCCTCAAAATCAGCGAAAGCCTTTCTATATCCCTCGCGCCTGCTTAAGATTGTTCGCCATGATAATCCCGCTTGGGCTCCCTCGAGAATTAAGAATTCAAAATGTTTTTTATCATCATGAATTGGCCGACCCCACTCTTTATCATGGTATTGTTCATACAACTCATCACCGGTCGGTACCCAAGAACAGCGTTGTTTTTTTAACATTTTTATATTCTCCTCGAATCATAGGCCCAGTGTAATAATGCCTGTCGCTGTCGTTTTCGACAGGACAAGTCAAAGGGCAAGCAATTATTTTTAATTTGACTTATGTGACGCTTCATTGCTTTCCAGCGCTTAATTTGTCGCTCGTCATCTTCTATACGCCGCCCATAAAAATAACGACAATACCACTGAAACCAACCTCTCGGATCATCAGGATAAATCCAGCCTTTTTCCCCCCAAACCGATAATGGCTGGCTAGCCCTAACTCCAAAATAATTTAATTCGGGATCACTTTTTGCAGAACTTAACTTAGCTTCCATAAACCAATCTTTTGGAAACTCTTGTTGGCAATCAGTCATATATTTGCCCCCAAAAACACCCATTGATAACATTTCTTTGGGAGTTAATTCGGGAGTAAATTTACTGGCAAAATTTTTACCCATAGGCTCTACCAATTCATAACAATAACCCCGCTGCATCAAATCATCCACAATAATCGTCTTCATCTACTTCATTTTAAACTATGCTTTCAAACTAAAACCCGCCGGAAAAAATCCGAGCGGGTTTATCAATGTAAATAAGAACTATTTACCCACTTTAAGGGAAGTCTTTAATTGCTTCTTTGGTTTGGATTGAGCGTTCTTCTTTACTTGATGTTGATTTTGTTTCTTGTTTGTTGCTCTTGTTTGAGTTGCCACCTGTTATCACCTCCCTTCAGAAAAATCTTCTTGGTTTGTAATGGTCGAAAATATTTCCGCCGTTTGCATTTCTTGATAAGTCCCTTGATAAACAATCTTGCCTCCATGAAGCACTAACACCCGATCAGTAGGCTGGACAATATCGAAGTTATTAGTCACTGCTAGTACTGTTCTTCCTAAAGCAAAAGTCCGGAAATTTTCTAACATTTTTTTACGAGTCGACGGATCTTGATGAGAGAAAACCTCGTCCACAATCAAGATTGGCGAACGTTTTAAATATGCCCGAGCCAGACACAAGCGTTGTCGTTGTCCACCAGATAAAAGTTCCCCTCGCTCACCCACTTTAAATCCATAATTTCCCGAATGTTTTTCGATAAATTTATCCGCCACTGCCAATTGAGCTGCTTGTTTAATCTCTTCCATTGATGCCTCAGGGTTGCCAAAAGCAATTACATTTTTAATGGTGTCATTAAATAAAATTGTTTCCTGTGGTGCCAAAGCCATTGCGGCTCGCAACGTTTCCAGTCGATAATCTCGAATACTATAAGAGCCCAACGTAATATCACCCGTATCCGGTTGATTCATCAGCCGTAACACTAACGAAGTCAGTGATGATTTTCCTGAACCAGAATAACCAATAATAAAAGTCAAACTTTTATCCGGAAACTCACATGACACATCAGACAAAATCAACTCGCCCCTCGCCCCTTTTACTTCAACATGTTGGAATCGAATTGTCGTACTGTCAATCGTTTCTACACTACCGGTATCCAACAACTGATGTTGGCTATCAAAAAAATCTTCCAAACGAGATAACCTGACAGAATCTTCCTTTAAAGAACTGATAGCATTAATAATCGAAATCACTGGTTGGGTTAAATTATCTAAATAAAAAATATAAACGATCAACAAGCCCGCCGTCATATAACCAGAAAATACACTAAAAACACCAAAACCAATTACCGCTGTATAGAGTGAAGAAATAACCACCCCCATAAATAACGACAGCAACAAATTTAGATGATTCAGTTTAAAATCAGCATTGAGCGAACCTCCCATTTGCTGTTTATAGCGCGTCAAGATATTTGATTCTTGTCGATATGCTTGCACTATTTTTAGTTGAGCCAGTGACTGTTGAATAAATGAGTGGAGTGTTGAATACCGTGTTTCAGATTCTTGACTCGCTTCCGAAATCTGCCGATTAAACAGTCGCAAGCCCCAAGCCAATATCGGCAGGGCAATAAACGTCACCACCGTCAACCTCGGTTCCATCGAAAATAAAATGAAACCAGTTAAAATCAAATAAAAACTATTGGTAATAATTGGAATGTAACCAAACTCAATCAATGAACCAATAGTTGAAGCGTCATAACTCAATCGATACGTATAATCTCCCACGTCCTGTTGCCGATAATAGCCAATGTCAAACGATTCTAAATTCTTAAAAGCTGAAATAGAAAAGTTTCTAATGATGGTGCTAATCACTGTGTTGGAGGTATATGCCTGAATATAATCTACTACATTTCCAAGCATGGTAATTAAAAAATACGCCGCTACTACAAAAATACCCAACGATTCTTTTGAGGGGAAATGAGACAACAGTGATCCGAT
>QKAA01000055.1 GCA_003247275.1 bacterium
TATACTCTGGCTGTTTAGATCTAATCGACTAATGGTGAAATTACTGGATGGTTGACCTTCAGATGAAATAACAATGTCTTCTTGGTGAAGGCAAAAGGGAGATTGGTTGGTGATGATAACTTTGGTGGTTGAAGGAAAGATGAGATTTAAGAGTGAGGTATTAATTGTGGCGGTTAATTGAGGCGGAGGTACAGTAATGTCGGTGATATCAGTGAGGACAATGGCTGCGGTTTCTTTTGGACTAATTGGGAATGGAATACTATCATTAACTCCTTGAATGGTAAGGGTAAGATGCGATTGATCAGAGATAGTTTTAGCACTGATGGTGGGGTTGATGACGGCGATGGCGGGGTCAACTTGAATCCATGTTTGGGTGCTGGCGTTATACCATTCGGCGTAGGGATGAATTTGAAAGATTTGGTTTGAAATGAGTCCTGACTGTTGATTATCAATAAAACCGATGACTTTACGGGCCGGAATATTAGCGGCTCGACAGAGAGTGATATAGGCATCGACAATATCATCCCGGGTTAACTCTTTAGGATTATCCCAGAGTTTTTGGCCGCCTTCGCGTTGGGTGGATTGGAAGTAAAAATTGGGATTAAATTGGGCGGTGGTGGTAATGAAATCATAAATTTTTTCAGGGGTGTCATATATTTTGGCGGCTTGTTTGATGTTTTGGTTGTGGGTGGGCCAAAATGATTGTTCGCTGGTGTATTCATTTGAATCAGCCAATGGGGTGACAAAAGCATGTTTCAGATCTTTCATGATTATTTTGGTAACAACTTTGGCAGTGACGGTTTGTTTGGGCTCGAGTTTGTAGGTGGCGATACGATTACCGTCGGCGTCAGGAAAGATTCTTACAGGTTGGGGATTAAACGATTCAAAAATAATTTGTTGGGTGTTGGTGTCGGGAGGCAAGGTTATTTGGGTTTCGACAGGAGTCATGGTGGGGTTTTCGAGATAATAATTTAATTCTGTTTGAAGGTTTCGATTTTTTTGACAGAGCAGAGTGATAGCGGTTTGTAAGCTGCTTTGGTCATAGGTAAATGACCAAAAAGTGTTTTGATCTGACAGGGTTATGTTTTGGGGGAAAATAGTAGGGTTGGGACAGATTGATTTGGGGACAGAAGCGGTGGTGGTAATTGAGGTATTGGCGTCGGAGACAATATTTTTAGGAATAGCGTATTGAGCGTAGTTTGGGGTGAGGCGAATATTTTGGTTTTGGTATTCAAGCCGGTATTGTTGGGATTTGTTTTTGCCAACAACAGGTTCGCCAAAGGTGATTTTAAGTTTAGAAATAGAGTCTAGTTTTTCGATATCATATAAAGCCTTTTTACCCTGACTGTCTTCTACTTTGAGATTTTGAGGATCAGCAGTGGGAATGATGTGAGAAAAAGCTGTAGGAAAGCGTAAGTCGGATAAATTGTTGATGTTAATTGATTCGGTGACAGTGGCGCCAGTTTCAGTGAGGACATAGTTTTGATTAATGGTGGTGGCAAAATCGGCAGCATGGACAGTGGAAGTGGAAAGAAAAAAACAGGCGATAAAGATAATTAGGTGGGTGAATTTTTTCCAGTGTGTAGGCATCATTTTTCAGCCTAGCAAAGCTGGTGCTTGTTCACAAGTTGCGCTTTAGGACGTTCGATCGCTCAATTCTTGTTTGAGGTAGTGTCCGGTATAGCTGTTAGGATGGCTCATGACTTCAGATGGGGTGCCAGTGGCAATAATTTGTCCGCCACCATCCCCTCCTTCGGGGCCAAGATCAATAATGTGGTCAGCATTAGCAATAACATCAAGATTATGTTCGATGATGATAACGGTGTTGTTAGCTTCGACGAGTTGTTTTAAAACTACCATGAGGTGTTTGACGTCTTCAAAGTGAAGGCCGGTGGTGGGTTCGTCCAATAAATAGACAGTGTGTCCGGTGGTGGCAGTAGATAATTCTTTAGCTAATTTGACGCGCTGAGCTTCTCCGCCGGAAAGAGTGGGGGCAGATTGGCCGAGCTTGATATAGCCCAAACCGACGGCTTGGATAGTTTTTAATTTTTTATTGATTTTGGGATTGGTTTTGAAGAGGTCTATAGCTTGATCAATGGTGAGATTTAAAATATCGGCTATGGTGTGGTCTTTATATTTAATACCAAGGGTTTCGGTGTTGTAGCGCAAACCTTTACAGACGTCGCAATCAACGTAGACGTCGGGTAAGAATTGCATGGAGATTTTGACTTGACCGTCACCATGACAGGCTTCACAGCGGCCACCTTTAACGTTGAAACTAAATCTGCCTGGAGTAAAGCCTTTTAATTTAGCCTCTTTGGTTTGAGCCATAACTTGGCGGATAAGGTCAAAAACTTTGGTGTAAGTAGCTGGGTTGCTTCGGGGAGTGCGGCCGATAGGGCTTTGATCAATCATTTTAATGTGGGTAATAGCGGAAGTGCCAGAAATAGATTTGAAGTTGGGTTTTTTCTTAACTTGTAATTCAAGGGCTGATTTGAGAGCGGGATAGAGGGTGTCGTGCATCAGGGTAGATTTGCCTGATCCGGAAACCCCAGTGATAACGGTGAGTTTACTTAACGGGAATTTAGCGGAGAGGTTTTTGAGGTTGTGCTCGTTGCAGCCTTCCAAGAAAATTGAGTCTTTAATGGGGGAAGTTTGAGCCACAATTTGATCAAGTCCAAGGGATTTTTTTTCACCTTTAATACTTTTGGCATCGATGACTTTTTTATAACTTAAATATTTGCCGGTTAATGATTTATCATCATCGATGATTTGATTGATAGTACCGGAAGCAACAATTTGTCCTCCATTACGGCCAGCTTTGGGGCCAAAGTCATAAATGTAATCGGCATTTTCCATAACGCTTTTGTCGTGCTCAACAACGATGAGGGTATTGCCTAAATCGCGCAAACGCTTCATGGTAGTGATTAATCGGTCATTGTCTCTGGGGTGAAGGCCGATGGTGGGTTCATCGAGGACGTACAACACACCAGTTAAACCGGTACCAATTTGAGAAGCGAGGCGGATTCGTTGAGCTTCACCTCCAGCTAAAGTGCTAGCTTCCCGATGAAGAGTAAGATACTCCAAGCCGACAGAACTTAAGAAGTTCAAACGTTGGCGAATTTCTTTAACAATATGGTAACCAATGGTTTTTTCTGCAGGAGTGAACATTTGATTGTTTTGGTCATTAATGGCTTGATGTAGTGTCTCAATCCAAGCGAGAGTTTGATTAATTGAAGTGTTAACTACATCAATAATATTTTTGTTATCAATAGTGACGGAAAGGCTTTCCGATTTAAGACGGTTACCTTTACAAGTGGGACAGACTTCTTTGCGCATGTAGCGTTCGATTTCGTTTCGAATAAAATCAGAGTCAGTTTCTTGATAGCGTCTTTCTAAGTTGGGAATGACGCCTTCGTATTTGAAGGTGTAGTGGCGAAGCATGCCTTGCTGATTGGTGGTGGCAGTTTCATAGGTATTTTTTTTATCACCGTAGAGGATCAGGTGTTTTACTTTGTCGGGAAGAAGTTGGTAAGGAGTGGTCACATTGGCTTGATGGGCTTTGAGAACAGACTTAATTTGGCCGGCATACCAAGAGTTGGTACTCATGGCGTTGGCGAGTGGAATAATGGCACCTTCAGAAATTGTCAGTTCTGAGGCAATGATTTTTTCGGGATCAATTTTTAAAAGGGCACCTAAGCCTGAACAAGCGGGACAAGCGCCGTGAGGGGTGTTAAAGGAAAAAATTCGTGGTTCGATTTCGGGCAGACTGATGTTGCAGACGGGACAAGCAAGGTGTTGAGAATAGAGATGATTAGAGAGGTTTTTGGGATTTTCGGGGAATTCTAAACCAGGATCATTAATCTGGCTAATGATGACTTGGCCATCAGCAAGTTCCAGGGCTTGGTCAATGGTTTGAGTGAGACGGCTTTGTAATTGCTTGACCTTAGCATTATCTTTGAGGAGATCTTTAGTGATTGTTATTCTGTCCATGATGACGGAGATGGTGTGTCGATTGGTTTTAATCAGGAGAATATCATCGTCGACATTGTAGGTAGTGTTATCGACGCGAACTCGGCTAAAACCTTGTTTTTTGAGGTTGGAAAACAGGCTCGCAAACTCTCCTTTTTTATCTTTAACGATAGGACTCATGATGTACCAGCGAGTAGGAGTGGCTTTGGTGGTTTGCTTCATCAAATCAAGAATTTGAATCACAATTTGATCAGTGGTTTGAGGGGCAATTTCTCTGCCACAATTGTGACAGTGGGGATGGCCAATTCGGGCAAAGAGTAAACGGAGATAGTCATAAATTTCAGTGATGGTGCCAACGGTGGATCGAGGGTTATGCGAGGTAGTTTTTTGATCAATAGAAATGGCTGGTGATAGTCCGTCAATTTGATCAACATCGGGTTTTTGCATGATGCCCAAAAATTGACGCGCGTAAGCAGAAAGGGATTCTACATATTTCCGTTGGCCTTCGGCATAGATGGTATCAAAAGCGAGAGAGGATTTGCCTGAACCAGAAAGTCCGGTAAATACGACTAATTTTCCTTTGGGAATAGTACAATCAATATTTTGAAGATTATGTTGGCGGGCGCCTTTGACGATAATGTGTGTTGCTGGTGTAATTTCTGGCATATTTTTGTTTTTTGATGAATGCTGATGCAGCAGTATACACGAAATAAAGCCGAAGTAGCAAGGGTATAAAAGTGTTTAAGGAGAAAGTTAAGTGGAGTGAGACAAGTGGGGTTGTAGTCCTTGAGATAGGAAGAAAGGAATTTGAGTTATTTTAATTCTTCGTTGGAGAAGATAAATGATAGATTGCAGAATGATGTTTGTCGGGATAAGGAAGTTGGCCCTTTGCGGGTAGTGTTTGCGGATTATCTTAGCAGAATTTTTTGCTTGAAAGGAGAGCTTTGTTTTGGTGAAGTAGTTAGAGCCACTAACTCCAATGGTGGGAGAAACGGCATGCTTTACCAATGTCTGATTTACAATAAGGCATTTCCCGCCTTGTTTTTTACTTCTTAAACAAAGATCAACATCTTCTAAATAGGCAAAAAAGGATTCGTCAAAGAGACCGACTATTTTAAAGAAATCCTTTTTCATCCCCATAGTGCAGCCAGATATCCAATCGGTGCGTCGGAGAGAAGGAAATAATTTGGTTTTTTTAATTGGTTGGTTCATGAGAAAGTGCTGAGTCAATAGGAGGGGTTTGTACAGTATTCCTCCAGCAAACCAGAGGAGATTTGGTTTTTTAAGATAAACGATGTTGCAACTAAGAATGTCTAATGGTGATTGCTGAGC
>QKAA01000021.1 GCA_003247275.1 bacterium
GCTGCCCTGCTAAACGCCATCCAAGCTGGCCTTAAATTTATCTTTGCTGTTGTGATTTTGGTGACCATAGTTCCTTCAGGCTTGGTTAGTTACTTCTGGTATGGTAGTTTACCAGCCCTAGCCATGATTATTGGTTGGCAATTAATCCCGAAAAAATTTCGCCATAACATTACCCTCTCCGCCGAAGCCAAACAATCAATTCTCCGTACTGCCAAGTTTTCCTACATTGCCGCACTGGCAGTGACTGTGGCTGACCAATTAGACGTATTGATGGTTAAATCCATGCTCGACGAATACTCCACCGGTTTATTTGCTGCCGCTTCAAGGATAGGTTTAATCTTTACTATGTTTGCCATGTCCATTGGTTCTGTCCTCAATACCCGGGTGGCTAAATACAAACACCGAAATGATTTGTCTGCCTATTTCAAGAAAAGCTACTGGGTCGTTCTCCTGCTCTTAGTTTTCACTCCCATTCTCATTTTATTCGCCAAACCCCTTCTCCTCATTAGTGCTGGTTCAGCTTATTTGCCCGCTTTGCCAGTTGTCCGATTAATGCTTGTGGCAGCCAGTATTACTATGGCCACTATTCCCCTCATTGCTGTCTTCTATTCACTCGATTACCCTCACTACTTTATGATTTCGGGTTTACTAGCTATTGCTCTTACCATCGGCTCAAACTATCTCTTGATTCCTCTCTATGGCATTGAAGGGTCAGCCTGGGCCAAAATAATTATGAGGTTGGTTATTTTCATCTATACTGCCGCTATTTCCTATAAAATTATGAAACAAACGCATGAAAAAATATAAATATTTTCTTCCTGAAGTTGCCGTTATTGCCTTTGCTATTCTGGTTAGGCTAATCCACCTTAATGGTTCGTTTTGGCTTGATGAGGCAGCCCAAGCTATAGAAAGCGCTAGGCCCCTAACTGAACAACTAAACATCGCTTCTGATTTTCAACCCCCACTGTTTCATCTCTTAGTTCATTTTTGGTACCAGTTTGGTGTATCCGAATGGTGGTTACGGCTTACCTCATTTATTCCTGGTCTGATTACCATTTGGCTGACTATCATGATTGGTAAAAAATTATTTTCCCGCGACGTTGGTTTAACCGCCGGCATGTTGCTGGCTAGCTCCCAATTTCACCTGTTTTATTCTCAAGAGTTGCGCCCCTATAGTTTGGCAGCCTGTTTTGCTCTGATGGCTTTTTGGGGTTGGTATAAGCTGATGAATTCTTCCAAAAAAAATTCCTACATATTGTTAATATCCGGGTTAGCTGGTCTCTATACCATGTATGTCTTTCCCGTTTTTCTCCTGACTCTGCTTCTTGCTACAATCCTGTTTTATCCCCAAAAAATCCGCCATCTTCTTTTCCATTTTGGCTTTTTTATCGTCGGTTTCTTGCCTTGGTTGCCCTCGTTTGTCGAACAGTTAACTATTGGCACTCACTTTGCTGGTCAAAGTCAAATTTGGTCAAACGTAGTCAGTCCTCCACTATATAAAATGATCCCTCTGGTTTTTGCCAAATTTATGATCGGCAGAATCAACCTTGAAGTAAACCCTTTTTTCATTACCGTCGTCATTGCTCTATTTATATTTCTGGGTAAGGCATCCTTTGCCACTATTCGCAAAAAACAGGGGCTTTTGACGGGACTGATGTTTATTGGTCCCATCATTTTTGCTTTCTTAATCTCCATCTTTGTTCCAGTCCTCGATCCAAAAAGAATTTTATTTGCCCTGCCCTTTATGTATTTGCTCCTTGCTGCTGGTATTTCCAAAAAACTAAATTCAATCGCCATTTTAATTGTCTTTCTCACTGTCAATATGCTGAGTCTTCAAAGTTATGCTAATGACCCCGATAATCAACGTGAGCCGTGGAGGCTGGCAGTTACTGAAATTGAATCCCAAGCCAAAACGGGGGATGTAGCCCTATTTATTTTTAACGGGCCGTTTGCTCCTTGGACTTACTACAACCACCATAAACTTGAGGAAGTCTCTACCACCAATCCTGCTGATCCCCAATTAAAAGCTAAAATCATTGAAGCCAGCGAGTTGGGCAAAAATATCTATCTCTTTGAGTATTTGCGTGTTCTATTTGATCCCAATAATCAAGTGGTGGCTCTCCTTGAAAACACTGGCTATGAACAGCAGGGCTATTTTCAATACCCTGGAATTGGTAAAATTTATCTCTATACTAATCAGTTAAATGCAGCTAAATATATCGGGACACTTTATTAGATGAAACTTTCTTTTGATATTTCCTCACTCCCATATGGCACCGGTGTTTCCATGTATACCTCGAACCTAGTCAGAGCTTTAAGTCGGCTCGAGAAAGATGTCGATCTCCAAGTTTTTGGCTTTTCTTTACGAAAATTCTCCGCTCTAGAGAAATTTGCTAATCAAAATAAACTCAAACACAAACTATATATGCTGCCCCCCTCAATCGGCTCATCGTTGTTTTCCACGCTGCCAATTGATCCGTTTTGCGGTTTTGCCGATATATTTCATGCCTGGGATTGGTATTTACCTCGATCCATCAAAACCAATGTGGTTACTACCATTCATGACGTAGCTCTATTTAAATATCCAGAAATTGCTCATCCCGAAATTAAAGAACATCACCAACAAGTCATATTGCAAGCCAAGAGTCGAAATCTCCATTTAATTGCCGTTTCCGACAGCACTAAGCAAGATTTAATTGAATTATTTGATATAAACCCAGATCTAGTGAACGTTGTTCATGAAGCCTTACCCGAAGAGCAATGTATTGCCGTTGACGATGAAATCATTGGGGAAGTCAAAAAAGAATATGGCTTAAACAAACCCTACTTACTTATCGTTGGCACCAAAGAACCGCGCAAAAATGTGCCTCGACAAATTGAAGCCTGGCGCGAATTTAAAGCCGATTATGACCTAGTTGTTGTCGGCAAAAGCGGTTGGGAAGATGTCTCAAAAGAGGATGGTGTTCATATTCTTGATTATGTCAGTGACAAAAATCTGGCCGCCCTCTATCGGGGAGCTTCAATCCTCTTATATGCCTCTCTGGCAGAAGGTTTTGGCTTACCCCTTCTTGAGGCTTTCTACCATCACACTCCAGTTGTTACCAGCAACAGGTCTTCTCTTAAAGAAATCGCCGGAGATGCCGCCGTTTTGGTTGAACCAGAAGAAGTGAGTTCTATCAGTCAAGGTATTAAAGAAGCCCTCGATCATCAAAATCAATTATCCGCCCAAAGCATGGCCCGTCTAAACGATTTTTCTTGGGAAAAAGCCGCCGCAGAAACCCTTTCCGTTTATCAAGAAATACTGGGCACAAAGGGTAAATAGGTCATGATCCACATTGGTATCGATGGAAATGAGGCAAATGTCGTAAATCGCGTTGGTAGTAATCAATACGCCTATGGCATTCTCCATGGTTTAAGTCAATTATCAAATCATAAAGAAGTTCGTTATACCGTTTATTTAAAGCAACCGCCCTTGCCGGATTTACCTAAAAAATCCATCAATTGGCACTATCGGGTCATCCCTCCCGCAACTGCCTGGACACAATGGCGCCTTCCCTTAGATCTTTATTTCTCCTCAGATCGACCCGACATCTTTTTTTCTCCTGGTCACTATGCCCCGCGTTTTTCCCCTATTCCCACCGTTGTGACCATCATGGATCTTGCCTTTCTTAAAATGCCTCAGCTGTTTTTAAAATTTAAGCGTGGAGCCAAACAACTCCAAAGTTGGACCGAATATTCAGTCAAACATGCTAGTGCCATTATCGCTATCAGCCGAAACACCAAAAAAGACGTGGCTTCAATCTATCACTACAATCCTAAAAAAATCACCGTTGCCTATCCTGGAATTGATCGTAAACAGTATCATCAAGTTCCTAAATCTGCCTTTACCAAACTTAAAGCTCGTTACCAACTAAATGATAAATACATTCTTCACCTGGGCACGCTTCAGCCCCGAAAAAATATTATTCGTCTTATTCAAGCTTTTGAGCAATTACCAAAAGCGTATAAAAACCACCAACTAGTTCTAGTGGGTCAGTCAGGTTGGTTAACCGACGAAATTACACAAACCATCAATCAGAGTCCTAAACGCCAACAAATCATTACCACCGGTTTTGTTGAGCCTGAAGAAATCCCTGTCTTTATGGCCAATGCTCAACTACTTGTTTTAGTTGGTCTCTATGAAGGTTTCGGTATGCCTCCGGCTGAAGCCCTTGCTTGCGGCACACTCTCAATCGTTTCCAACAACTCTTCATTGCCCGAAGTAGTAGGGGAGTCAGGCATTTTTGTGGATCCATATTCGGTTGCCAGCATCAAAAACGGTATAATGATAGGACTTAAATTAACTGATAAGCACAAACAAGCACGAATAAAAATTGGTCAGGAGCACATAAAACAGCTTGATTGGCTCCTTTCGGCCAAAAAAATTCAAACTGTGCTAGAAGCGACTATTAATAACCATCAATTAAAAAAATGAGGTATATGACATCACCCTTTAAAGATAAACACGGCCACAAACTATCTTGGTCACAAGCTATTTCAAAAATAATCAACCGAATCGCCAATTACTTTTTAGATATCAAAGTGTCCCTCTTATGGTGTTTAGGCTACGTTCCTTTCCACTCCTTTCGTCGATTCATCTATCGTTTATCTGGTATGAAGCTAACCAGAACTTCTACTATTCATATTGGTGCTCATTTATACCAACCTAAAAACATTAGTATTGGCAACGACACCATCATTGGCGATCACGCCACGTTAGATGGTAGAGATAAACTTATCATTGGTAATCACGTCGATATCGCTTCAGACGTGATGTTGTTTAACAGCCAGCACGACATCAATCATCCTGAATTTGTTCCCATGTCAGCTCCAGTCAAAATCGAAGATTATGTTTTTATTGGTCCCCGTGCCATTATTTTGCCAGGGGTCACTATTGGTAAAGGTGCTATTGTCGGTGCTGGAGCTGTTGTCACTAAAGACGTTGGTGCTGGAACTATTGTTGGCGGAGTTCCCGCCAAACCCATTAAAGAACGTCAGCTATCAGAATATAAGTACATCCTCGGTCGCCCCAGACTATTTCAATAATGAAAAAGAAAAAACGCCAATTCATCACTGTTAAAAAAGCAGCACTCATAGGGGGCTGTTT
>QKAA01000079.1 GCA_003247275.1 bacterium
GGCGGTATGAGAGGCGGAAGCTGATTGGCCAGCTAATGACTGTCCCCCTTTAAGAAAGATAATGGGTTTTTTGGGAGTAATCTGAGAACAGAGACTAAAGAGTTGATGAGCGTTGGCAAAGGATTCAAGATAAAGCAGAATGACTTTGGTGTGGGGGTCACTAGCGGCGTATTGAAGGGCTTCAATTTCTCCAGTATTGATTCGGTTGCCAAAGGTAATGGCGTGAGAAAGGCCAATATTCATCATTTGAGCCCAATCGATAATGCCAGTAACTAAGGCACCTGACTGAGAAATAAGCATGACATTGCCTTTTTGGGGTAATCTGGGACCGAAGGTGGCATTGAGATGATGAATGGGACTTAGGACACCTAAACAGTTGGGCCCCAAAATCGAAACAGGATATTGGTTAAGGGTGTGAGTAAGTTCTTGTTGAAGAATGGAGCCTTTTGGTCCGGATTCGGCAAAGCCTGCTGAAATCACAATGGCGTGTTTAATGTTATTTTCATGACACTCAGCGATGATGGGTGAAACCAGGGCTGCAGGGGTAATGATAATGGCTAAATCAACTGGTTTTTTGATGTCGGAAACAGTGGGAAAACACTTGAGCTTAAGGATGCTATCGGCGTTGGGGTTAACGGGATAAAGGTGACCTGGGTAGTTACCTTCAATAAGGTTTTCTAAGACTTGATAGCCGACTTTGTCTTTTGAGCGGGAGGCACCAATAATGGCGATGGATTTGGGATTGAGAAAAGGAATAAATGAATGTTGGGCAGGCATATATGTTAGCTTACAAGAAATGATTTACTGGATACAAGCAGAGGAAATTACTGTTTACTCCTCTATTTTCTATTAGATAAGAGATTGGCCAGACATAGCTTCCGGTTTAGGAAGATTCATAATTTTTAAAATGGTGGGGGCAACATCGCCTAAAATTCCGGGGGCAAGTTTTTGAGGTACAGATTCGGGAAGATTGCCGTGAATAATGAAAGGTACGAGATTGGTGGAGTGTTCAGTATCAATACCGCCGGTGCTTAAGTTGATCATTTCTTCAACATTGCCATGATCGGCAGTGATGATGGTGACGCCATGAGCTTCATCAACGGCATTAATAATGCTTTTGATGTTTTTGTCGGCATATTCACAGGCTTTAATGCCAGCAGCTAAATTACCGGTATGACCAACCATATCAGGGTTGGCAAAGTTGATAATAATAAAGTCATAGAGATTGGTTTTTAATCGATCAACTAAGGTTTGGGTTAGTTCAATGGAACTCATTTCTGGTTTTTGGTCGTAAGTGGTGACGGGGGGTGAGGGAATAATAATGCGATCTTCGCCGGGATAAGGATCTTCATGTTGGCCATTAATATAGAAGGTAACGAAACGTTCCTTTTCGGTTTCAGCCATGCGGAGTTGACGGAGACCGGCATCGGCGATGACTTTACCCAAAGGATTTTCAATATTTTCTGGAGGAAAAGCCACGTGGACGGGTAAGCCACTTTCGTATTCGGTCATGGTGACAAAGTAGAGGTTGGCAATGAGTGGCCCACGCTCAAATGGAGCTTTGGAACTACTGGGCTGTTGGTTTCGAATGAGGTGGGATTTGTAATATTTGATGGCGTAAGGGTCGAAACCTTCTTGTTTGAATGAGACGTATTCAAAATTGGGATAAACGAAGACCTTAGTTAATTGTCGGGGTCGATCAATTCTGAAATTAAAAAAGATAACGGCATCATTTTCTTTAATAACGGTGGGTTTGTTATCTTTGTCGGGAATAATAAGGGGTTTGATAAATTCGTCAGTGACTCCCTGTTGGTAGGAGTTAATAATCCCCTCTTTGGCGGTTTTGACGATAGTCCCCTCACCTTGGGTCATAGCCTTATAGGCGATTTCGGTGCGTTCCCAGCGGTGATCTCGGTCCATGGCGTAATAACGGCCAACGATGGAAGCAATTCTGCCCAATTTAACTTCGTCGAGTTTTTGTTCAATACGATGGATGAAATTTACGCCTGAAGTGGGCGGTGAATCTCTGCCATCGGTGATGAGATGGAGAGCAACATCGGTAGCTTCATGTTTTTTGCAGGTATGGATAAGGGCCAATAAGTGATCGATGTGAGAGTGAACTCCACCGGAGCCGACCAAGCCAATTAAGTGGAGAGTACTGTTATTTTGTTTGGAGTGATTGATAGCGGCTAAAAATTCGGGATTGTGGACAAAGCTGCCATCGGCAATTGATTGATTGATGCGTTGCAAATCTTGATAGACGATTCTGCCAGCGCCAATATTAAGGTGTCCAGTTTCGGTATTGCCGTCTTCACCTTTAGGTAAACCAACGGATTCGCCTGAGGCTTCAAGCTCGGTGTAATGATCAGTTTGGGATAACTGATCCATGGTGGGGGTTTGAGCGAGAGCAATAGCATTCCCCTGATTTTTGGGGGCAATTCCCCATCCATCAAGAATTATAAGCACGACTGGTCGAGTTGAAACTGATTGCATGATGATTTAGGCGGCTGCTTCGGTTACATTAATATCTTCTTCAATTTGGAGGAGACGATTGTATTTAACAATACGTTCGCCGCGGCTGGGTGCACCAAATTTGGCATATTCGGCGCCAATCCCAACGGCAAAATCAGCGATAAAGTAATCGTTGGTTTCACCTGATCGATTGGAAACTTGAATGGAGAAATTGGCGTCTTTGGCGGTCTTAACCACGTCAATAACTTCAGTAATGGTACCAGCCTCATTTGGTTTAATCAGGATAGCATTACAGGATTTAAGGTCGATAGCTTTTTGAAGTCGTTTTTTATTGGTGGTGAGGTGATCGTCGCCAACGATAACGACTTTGCCTTGGAATTCTTTGGTGAGGGTGGCCCAACTGGTCCAATCATCTTCAAATAAGGGATCTTCGAGGGAGAAAATGTGGTATTCGTCGTTTAGATCTTTGTAATACTCAATAAATTCTTTGTTGGAGAAGGCTTGAGAGCGATCTTTGATGGAGTATTTATTGTTTTTAAATAAGGTGTTGGCAGCGACATCTAACCCCAAGAACACATCATGACCGAATTGGTAGCGGGTGTTTTTGATGGCTAGCATCATGACTTCAAGGGCATCAAGATTGGTGAATAGGTTGGGGGCAAAGCCACCCTCAACTCCGGTCGAGTGGATGGCGTTTTTACTAATCAGGGTATCTTCTAGGGCCTTAAAGATTTCGATGCCAATTTGGAGGCCTTGGTGAAAATGGAATCTAGATGAAGGAATAATTAAAAATTCTTGGAAGTTAAGATTGCCGGCGCCGTGTTTACCACCATTGATGACGTTAAAGGCGGGAGTGGGAATAGTTAGATTTTCAGAAAGGCGGTATTTGAGAGAAAGATAGCGGTAGACAGGAATGCCGTAGGCTGCAGCTCCTGCCTTACAGACTGCTTGAGAAACGGCCAGGATAGCGTTAACGCCGAGTTTGGATTTATTTTCTGTACCATCAAGCTCATTGAGGAGGTTATCAATGGTGGCTTGGTTGGTGGGATCAAGACCATGTAGTTTGGGAGCAATAACAGTATTGATGTTGGCGACAGCTTTAAGTACGCCCATGCCATTAAAACGAGTGCCATCTTTGTCGCGGAGCTCAATGGCTTCGTGCTTACCGGTTGAGGCACCAGTAGGAACGGAGGTGGTGATAGAGATGCCGTTATTGAGCCAAAGAGTCGCTTCAATGGTGGGGACACCTCGACAATCGAGAATTTCTCTGGCTTTGATGGTGTGAATGGTTGGCAGATTTGGCATGATTCTTTTTTATTATAGCGTTTATTTGTTGCTGACTAATTTGGCTTCAGCAGCCATTAACCATTGTTTAACTTGATCAAACCGGGGTGGATTAATAATAATTTCAGCAACACCGGTATTAACCAATTGAGTGATGGTGTTGGCAGCGTGGTCTATTTGATATGAGGTGACCATGCAGGGAACATGATTTTTGTTGGATAAATCAACTGCTTTTCTGATTGATTCAAGAATAGTTGATTGAGTGAGGCTAATTTGTTGATCGACTTCTAAGCTACTAGGATCATATCCTTGGAGACCGAGAGCTAATAAATCTAGGTCGAGGATAAAACCATCAATCCCTTCAGCTTTAAGAGTTGGAATTTGGTCAATAGCGGAGAGAGTACCAATTTTGGCGTAGAGTTTAAACGAAGGAGAACGGTAGAGGTTAGCGGCAGCGATGATGCGCTTTATTTTTTTGAGTTCTTCGATGTCGCGAATAAGTGGGAGACAGAGCCAGAGGTTTTTTATCTGTTGCTTCTGGCGTAATTGACGAATAATACTGAGTTCAAGATTAAAAACCGATGGATCATGAATAGTGCGATAGGCGCCGCGGAAACCAAATGAAGAGTTGTGCTCGTAGGTAGGTTCATAGCTGGTGCCATGATCTAATTTTCTAGCAACGTCGGTGGATAGATCAATGGGGTGATAGATAACCGGTCTTTCACCAAAAAGATGGGCAGTGTCAGTTATCTTTTGGGTGAGGTCATCAGTGAGGGCATTTTTGTGGTTATTAACGAGGCGTTTGGGATGAATGCCAAATTTGGTGACGAGATCATTACCGAGAAGGAGGCCAACACCGTCAGCTTGTTGGTAAATTGATTGAGCTTCTTGGTTAATTTGATTGATATAGAGGTGGATACGGGTTGCAGTATGTTGAGGGGTTTTGGTAGCGGTGGTGGGGGCAGTAAGTGGGGCCACTGATTTAATGATTGAGTCTTGGTTAGGTGAGGCGTGGTTTTGATAAACTTCGCCCTTGATGGCATTGATAGTAACAACTTGATTATCTGGTATAGCGATTGTTTTGGTGCCAACCAAGGTGGGGATGCCAATTTCTCTGGCAGCTTGAGCGATGCCTGAATCAATGCCGCCTGATTCAATAATAATGCCGGCAGCTTGCTTGATGCGACGGATAAACTGAGCATCAGCCTCTTTAACAACAACGATTTTGCCATTTAAAACACCGGTATTTTGGTTAATACGAACGATTGGTCCAGTGGCGATACCTGGAGAAGCAACTAAACCGTTAGCGATAAATTTTTGTTTTTGGTTGACTCTCTTTAAGTGCCTCACAATAGATGGTTGTTGTAATTCGAGGGGTTTAAAGCGGGTGAAATAGAGGCCAGATTTGGAAATAAACCAGTTGATAACTTGAGGACCTAATTGGTGAGAATGAATTTTATTGGCGGCGTCGATTAATTGCTTAATTTGGTCTGATTGGAGTTTTTGTTGGAATTGCTTTTGAAGAGCAATTTTTTTCTTTTTGTAGTGACCAAAATGATCAACAGTAATTTCGACGTTTTGGTGAGATTGTTGTTTACTGAGTAAAACTCCTGTTTTCTTATCAACGATGTAGATATCAGCATCAATCTCGGCTTTGTCGGCTTGGGGGTTAGCGCCATATATGGCTTCGATTTTAACTGCATTTTTATTGTTGGTGATCGGTTCAATGGTGGTGATGGTGCCGCTGGTGATGGCGACTTGATGGTCACTGATCATAATGGGCGGTTGAATCAGGCCTTGGTTGCGACTGATGAGATGGAGAGTAAGAGCGTGTGGGGTTAGCTGGGCACTCCAAAGTTGACGGAGGAAATCAAGTAAGGCGGTTTCGCCCTTAATAATGGGAATGGAATAGGAAACAGGAACTTTGGTTTGAGGGGCGGCACTAATGGTTAAATGGGCCCAGTTTTTGTGGAGATGCTGATGATAACTTTGGCTAATTGAGTCGCTCAGTTTTGGATCAAAAGGGTGTCTTCTGACTAATCTTTGTAATTCTTGAGATACGGCATTCATTTGCTCCGGGGAGGTAGGATTTCCGTTTTGAACGATTTGCTGCCACTTTTTCTGACCATCTTGATAATGGAGAAAGTGTTTAAAAACTTCTGAGGTGATAATAATGGCAGGTGGAGTAGGAAGGTTGAGTTGATCAATGATCACTCGAGAATAGGCTTTGTTGCCAACTATATCGGCATTAAGTTCATTTTTTTTGTTTGGAATCGAAATAATGTCCGGCACGAAAACCATGGGCAGGTCCCCCTCCTTATTAGTTTATTGTAAAGATGTCGGAACCAAGTTACAAGAAACAAGATTGTTGATGGATGAGAGTTTTGTTAACTGACGGATTTTAGCTGTTGTTTGAAGTAGTCGACCCAAGGAATAGGTGCAGGATCGATTCCGTGCAGCATAGCTAGATAAAAGTTGGTGTATGCTCCTAATTGAATGACTTCAAAAGCTTGAGTTACGATATCTTCCGCTTCTAGGTTGATAAGGTTGGTTTGATAGTGATTTTTTTCAATCACATCTTTGGTGACATTAATTCTTGTTTGGTTTTTTTGACTATAGAGGGTGGAATTAATCAGCCAAAAAATGCAGGAGTCTGGAGCGGTTTCTGGATGAGATAAGGCCTCAAGATAATGATGGTTCATTTCGGGAATGGCTAATTCAACGGTAAGATGCTTAGCATTTTCGTTTAACTGGTTGTTAAAGACGTGGGTGGCGCCAGTAAGATGTTCGGCGCTAATTAAGTAAATAAGTTTATTCACTGCGGAATTAGCTAAATTTTTGGCAAGATTGTCAGTGGTTTCGGGAGCGAATTGAGAGGCTTTTTTCTTTAAGAATTCAATCGTCTTGGTGAGGTCAATACTGCTGCTATCAATTAAACCAAAGCTGTTTAACAATCCAATTTGACCGGTGATGGCGTAACCGATGGCCATGCGAGGCTGGTTGCTGGGATTGTATTGAGGATTAATGAGGTAGATGGGATAGTGGTTCTCGGTTGCCAGTTTGGCCAAATCACCTCCAGCAGTAATAACGGCAATTTGAGCGCCTTTTTCTTTGGCTGCTTTGGCGGCCGCAAGAGTTTCTTCAGTGGTGCCGGAGTAACTGGAGAGAATAACTAAAGTATTTTGGTTAACATAGCCGGGAAGAGTGTAGTCTTTAACGATTTCTAGGGGGACTTTCAAGGATTGTTTGGCTAGGGCTTGAATAACGACAGCGCCCAAGTTTGAGCCGCCCATGCCAGCGACGATGATATGGTTAATCCCCTGCCCAGCTTGGTGGTTGTCAAGTTTTGAGGTGTTATTCCAAGCATCCTCAATTTGTTGAGGTAGCTGTTCAATCGAACCTAATACATTTGAGATATCGAGTTGACTGATAGCATTGCGATCAGATAGGTCGGTAGACATTTTTATTACTCCTTTTTTTATTTAACGTAACTTAAAAATTCGGCAATAGCGGGCTTTAATTCAGTAAGATGAGGGTTAGTGTGGGCAAGCTCAATCGTGGCGATGCCTAATTTTTTGGCAGGATCTAAATCATCCTTTTTTGAATCACCTATTACAAGGGCTTGTTTGGGATTAATGTGATGCAATTCGAGAATACTTTGATAAAAACCAGGATGAGGCTTCATGGAGCCGATATCAGAAGCGGTGACAATGGTGTCGATGTATTTATATAAATCGCAGCTTTTTAGCTTCTTTTTGGTGAGAGAACGAATGGAGTTTGAGGCAACGGCAACTGTGCCTCCCTCTTCTTTAATCCAACTAACTAACTCTTTGGCGCCGGGAACGGGTTTAATTGAAGACAGGAGTTCTTTTTCATAGATAGTGACGGTGGGAGAAATGAGTTTGGGGTTGATACGGTGATGTTCACAAATGTTAGAGAGCGAATATTCGAAAATACGTTTTTCGGGGGCATATTCTGATGAAGTGATTGATTGGACATCTTTTTTCCAGTGGTTGTAGAGTTTGTCGAATTCGAGTTTGGCTTCTTTGGCTAAAAAGCGAATGGCGGATTCGTAAGCAGCTTTGGCCGCTGGACGATTCATAACGAGGGTGTTGTCTAGATCAAATATAATCACTCGTGTTTCAGGCATGAAAAACCTCCGTTGATTGATATTTTAGTACAGGGATAAATAACTATCATGAAGTACTCTTATTGTACCGCTTCATTATTGCTTGACTTTTACTCCTGGTATTAGTGTCAAGAGATTAATCGAGAGCGTGAGTGTTAACGCCGACAGACCAATCTATTTCTGGATGTTTTTTGAGGATATCACGAAGTTGTTGTTTGACTTCATCATAAATTTTTGAGGTTTTACCTTCAAATTTTACCGTGATATAGGGACCGTTTTGAGAGGCGCGACAGATAGCCATTCGGTCAGAAAGATCGGCGCGAATACCGTCGATGTCAATATACTTTGCGTCTGGCCAGATGGTCTCGAATTCTTTTCTGATGGTAGTGTCGATAAATGAAAATTTAATATTGTCAGCAAGACCAAACTTTATTTCGGGACTGGAAACATATTGAGGCAATTCACTGGCCGCTTGCGACAAAGTTTGTTGTTTACGTTCAAGATATTGCATCAGTCTTAAGGAAGCATAGGCTGCGTCATCATGGCCATAGAAGTTGTCAGTAAAATAAATGTGACCGGAGAGTTCGCCCCCGAATGGAGCGTTTTCAGCTTTGACCTTTGCTTTGATAAATGAGTGTCCGGTAATCCACATAACTGGTTTGCCGCCGGCTTGCTCAATGGTTTCAGTTACTTGTCTGGAACAAAGGGTGTTGTAGATAATGGGGGCGCCAGGCATGGTATCAAGCACATCTTTAGCAAAGAGAGAAACGATAGTATCCATGAAGAGAATATCGCCGTTTTCATCGACAGCGGACATGCGATCGCCATCGGTGTCGTAGGCAAATCCAATATCGGCTTTAGCTTTTTTAACACCTTCTCCCAAGCGCTTGAGCACTTCCATTTCGGTGGGATCAGGGACGCCCACAGGGAAGTTGCCATCAAGATTGGTATTCTGTTCAATAACCTCACAGCCGGCTTGGCGGAAAATGTCGGGATAAAACATACCGGAAGTGGTGCAGCAGGCGTCAACGACCACTTTCCATTTTTTATTGAGGTTAAAGTGTTTTAATAAGTGTTTTTTGTAGCTGTCGAAAATATCGGCTTGGCGATTGGTGCCTTTACCGGTAACAAAGTTTCCTTTATCGATAATTTGCTTGAAATATTCGATATCTTCGGTGACCATGGTTTCGGAGTAGCCGGTACCCAGTTTTAAGCCATTAAATTCTTTGGGATTGTGAGAGGCGCTAATCATGGCGCTACCTTTGGTTTTGAATTCGTAGGCAGAGAAGTAAACAATTTGGGAAAGACTTAAGCCTAGATCGATGGTATCGATTCCTCCATCGTTTAACCCTTGAATAAAGGCTTTGCTGTAGGCTTCGCCAGTTAACCTATTGTCACGACCAACGGTGGATTCTTTGATTCTTCTCTCTGATAAATAGGTGGCATAGGCGCGGCCCAACGTGTACATAATGTCTTCGTTGAGGTCGGTACCAGCGACACCGCGAATGTCATAACCGCGAAAGATATGGGGATTAATATTGGTGACGATTTTCATATTTGTCTCCTCTGGTTGATTAGTATCATACTTTGTCATACTTTTATGCCCACGAAAAACATGGTAGCGTAGGCACGTTTTTGAGTCAATATGATCAGTTTACCTTGTTGGCTTAGAAAGAAATCAACCAATGGGTGAGGCCGCTGGTGAGATCGGCGGCTGACTGACCTGTTTTATTATTGACGTCAAGTTGTGTAAGTTGATGGTGTAAGCGGACGAGTTTTTTAAGACCAAATGTTTGGGCATTTTTGGAAAGTTTTTGTTTTTGCCAAGGAGGAAGTTTGTTACTTGGGTCGAGAGCTTGGATAAGCTGACGAATTTGTCGAGCCAACATGATGAGAATGAATTCTGGAGCATCGGTTTCAAGGGTGGTGTTAAAAATTTGAATGAGCTGTTTTTTTGAAGTGGTGGGGGTAATACTATCGGTTAATTTAAAAATAGATTTAGGGATGGTGACAGCAGTGGGTTTAAAGCCGGAGAGTTTTTTTAGTTGGGTGGCAGTGAGGACTTTATCTTCCCAAATGATGATGGAATTATTGTTGGGTAATTGTTGACCTAAGTAGCTAAGAAGATCAGTAAGGTCGGTTTTAGATCGACGCCTCCACAAGGACTCAATAACTACGAGTCGATTATTTTCGCCAAAGAGACTCTGAGATTCAGTGGCTTGAATAAGTTCGGAAAGTGAACAACTTTTGCCATCGAGATGAATAATTTCGGTGATGCCTTGTTTTCTAGCACTTTCAATTTGTTGTTGTAGAATTTCTCGAGATTTAACAATATGGTCGCCATGAATGAGGATTAACATCACTTGTATTCTACTAGATAGTTAGTACTTCAGGGATAATTGTTTTTGGATAGCGAGAGCTTCGTTTGGATCCAGAGTTGAAGGAGGATGTAGCTTATCAACGGTGGGTAAAATTTGAATGTGGGCGTGATGAACTTGGTTGCCCCAAACGGTTTGATAACAGGTGGGGATATCAAGAACTTTTTTGTAATGTTGAATGATTTTGTTAACCAAGGCAAAGTGATCAGTTACGAAGGGTTCGTCCCAAACCCAGCGATAATGGTTTTTTGGAATAACCAGAGTGTGTCCATGAGTCTTGGGGAATTTATCTAAGAAAGCAATAAAGGTGTCGTCTTCATAAATTATATGTGCGTGCAGTTTTTTGCTTGTAATATCGCAAAAAACGCAACTCATATTATTCTTGGCCAGGAAGGTCGCGAGACTGGCGACGACGATTAGCGGCTTTTAGCTCAAAGAGAGCTTTGCGAAGTGAGGATTCTGCTTCTTTAAATTCAATTTCAGAACCTTTATTTTTCATGGCTTCTTCGGCGAGACGTTTGGCTTCTTGGGCTTTGGCAATGTTAATATCGTCGGCTCTGGTGGCAGCGTCGGCTAGAATGGTGACTTTAGAATCGGGCGCGATATCCATGAATCCACCGAGAATAGCAAATTCCTCAACTTTATTGTTGGCTTTGGTAGTAATAATACCGTCGGTTAGTTTGGTGAATACGGGAATGTGATTGGGCAGGACAGTAATTTCTCCAGAAGTGGTCGGAGCAATAATCTCGTTTACTTCGATGGTAGCGAGGTGTTTTTCTTGAGAGATGATTTCAAGAGTAATGGTTGCCATTATAATTTTTTCGCTTTTTCTATCGCTTGATCAATTGAGCCGACCATATAGAAGGCTTGTTCAGGAAGTTGGTCGTGTTTACCATCAAGGATTTCTTTAAAGCCGTTAACGGTATCTTTGATGGAGACGTATTGGCCAGGAATGTTGGTGAATTGTTCGCCGACAAAGAATGGTTGGGTTAAGAAGCGTTGAATTCTTCGGGCCCGAGCCACAACCAATTTATCTTCTGCTGCGAGCTCATCAACGCCCAAGATGGCAATAATATCTTGAAGGTCTTTGTAGCGTTGGAGCACTTTTTGGACGCCACGAGCGACATCATAATGTTCAACGCCAACGGTATCGGGGGCGAGGATCTTGGAGTTGGAGGCAAGAGGATCGACTGCGGGGAAGAGAGCTTGAGCGGCTAAAGCACGATCAAGAGAAATGGTGGAATCGAGGTGAGCGAAGGTGGTAGCTGGAGCTGGATCGGTGTAGTCGTCAGCGGGAACGTAGACGGCTTGGAATGAGGTGATGGAACCACGTTTGGTGGAGGTAATTCTTTCTTGAAGAGCAGCCATTTCGGTAGCCAGGTTGGGTTGATAACCGACAGCTGAAGGAATACGACCTAAGAGAGCGGAAACTTCAGATCCAGCTTGGGAGAAACGGAAAATGTTATCGATAAAGAGAAGCACATCTTCGCCTTGGTCGCGGAAATATTCAGCAAAGGTTAGACCGGTTAAGGCAATACGAAGACGATTTCCAGGGGGCTCATTCATTTGGCCGAAGGCCATGACGGTATTTTTAATAACGCCAGATTCGTTCATTTCGCGATAGAGATCATTACCTTCACGAGTACGTTCACCGACACCGGCGAAAACTGAGTGACCGGAGTGTTCCTCAGCGATGTTACGAATCAGTTCTTGGATAATGACGGTTTTGCCGACACCGGCACCACCAAAGGCACCAACTTTACCACCGCGGGCAAAAGGACAAATAAGATCAATGACTTTAATACCGGTTTCTAACATTTGAGCTTCGGTTTCTTGCTCAATTAGTTTTGGAGCGGGTTTGTGAATAGGGGCAAATTGTTTAGCTTTAACTTCGCCTAAACCATCAATGGGTTGACCAACCACGTTAAACATGCGGCCCAAGGTTTCGGTGCCGATGGGAACGGAAATAGGTTTGTTGGTATTTTCAACGGTGAGGCCACGTTTTAAGCCTTCAGTAGGTCCGAGAGCAATGGTACGAACGGTATGTTCGTCGAGATGCTGTTGGACTTCGAGGGTGAGGGCGCCTTCTTTTAAGGGAATGATGAGCGCGGTATAAATGGCGGGCATGTCATCTTCGAAAGCGACATCAACAACTGCACCGATAATTTGAATGATTTTTCCTTGGTTTGACATATTTTTTAACTCCTTCTTGGTGTAAAGTAACTTAGTCAACCACCAGAGCGGCGGTGGTGTTATCTAATAATTCATTGGTAATCTTTGCTTGGCGTTGTTTGTTGTAAGACAAGGTGAGGTCGGCGATGATGTCAGTGGCAGAATCGGAGGCGTTTTTCATGGCCACCATACGGGCAGAATGTTCGGAAGCTCGGGTTTCTAATAAGGTTTGGTAAATAATCATTTCAATGTAGTAGGGAATCAGCCAATCGAGAATCTCACTGGCACTTGGTTCAAAGAGATATTGGGCAGTACTACCGATGGCGACTGCTTCAGCCAAGGATTCGATTAAGTTGGTCCAGTTGTTAGCAAGGGGTAAAAGAGGCATAGCTCGGAAGCGTTGGACCAAAGTGGAAACAAAATCCATATAGACGAGGGTGACTGAGCGGTAATTGCCACTTAAGTATTCTTTAATCAGATGGTGTGCGATGGGGACGGCAGCTTGAAAACTGACGGGGTCGCTGACTCCAGAGAAATCTGCATCTAATTGGTAGTCATTCATGAAGACATATTGTCGGGCTTTTTGACCAACAATGATAAATTCGGGCTGCGATAATCCCAAATCATTGGTCTTAAGATAGTCAGTCAAACCTCGAAACAGATTTGAGTTTAAACTGCCGGCTAGCGATTTATCGGTGGAAAACAAGACGATAATATCTTTACCTGAGGAATTTGGAGCAAGTAAGGGGTGTTGAGAAGCATTGGTTTTGGCAGCGATGGTGGCTAAGGTATTTTCTAGTTTTCTGGCGTACGCTCGGGAGGACAGGGCTTGAGATTGAGCACGACGCATTTTGGAGGCGGCAACCATCTCCATTGCTTTAGTAATCTGCTTAATGTTTTTTGCAGATTTGATGCGTCGTTTCAAACTTTGAGTGTTGGCCACAGAAACCTCTTATTGTTCCAATTGCCACTCTGGATGTGACTGGTTAAATTTAGTACACGCTTGTTTGAGTGTGTCGGCATTATCATCAGAAATTTTTTGATTTTTGATAATGTCTTTAATGAGAGATTCGTGATTATCGTGGATGTATTTGATAAAGGTACTTTCCCAGAGTTTAACCATTGGCAATCTGATGTCGTCGATTTGGCCATTCGCAACAGCCCAGAAAACGACAATTTGATCTTCAACGCTGGCAGGCTCATCCCAGCCTTGTTTGAGGATTTCGGTGATACGCATGCCGCGCTCAAGTTGAGCTTTGGTTTTAGCATCTAAATCTGAGGCAAATTGAGAGAAAGCAGCCAATTCTCGATATTGAGCCATGTCAATTTTGAGAGAACCGACGACCTGTTTCATGGCTTTAATTTGAGCTGAACCTCCGACACGAGAGACGGAGATACCAATATCAACAGCTGGGCGTTGGCCACCATTAAACATGTTTGTGTCTAAAAAGATTTGGCCATCAGTAATAGAGATAACGTTGGTAGGAATATAGGCTGAGACGTCTCCGGCTTGGGTTTCGATAATGGGAAGAGCGGTAATAGAACCGCCACCATGCTCTTTGTTTAATTTAACGGCGCGTTCGAGTAAGCGAGAGTGTAAGTAGAAGACGTCGCCAGGATAGGCTTCGCGACCTGATGGGCGGCGAAGAAGGAGTGAAACTTCACGATAGGCCCAAGCATGTTTGGATAAATCATCGTAGACTATTAAAACGTCTTTACCTTGTTCGAGGAAGTATTCAGCAATAGCACTACCGGCATAAGGAGCTAAGTATTGCAAGGTGGCTGAGTCTGATGCTGAGGCGGAGACAATCACGGTGTAATCCATGGCGCCAAATTTTTGGAGAGTGTTAATAGTTTGAGCTACGAAAGAGCGTTTTTGACCGATAGCAACGTAAATACAAATAACGTTTTCTTGTTTTTGGTTAATGATAGTGGTTAAGGCAATAGCGGATTTACCAGTAGAGCGGTCACCGATGATGAGTTCGCGTTGGCCACGACCGATAGGAATCATGCTATCGATGGTTTTGATACCGGTTTGGAGAGGTTGATTAACGGGCTCTCTTGCAATAACGCCAGCAGCAACTTTCTCGAGTGGCATGAATTTTTTGCTTTTGGGAGCAGGTTTACCATCTTGAGGTTCACCTAATGGGGAAACGACCCGTCCGAGCAGCTCGTCGCTAGCGGGGATGGAGAGCAGTTGACCGGTGGTGGAGGCAGTATCCCCCACTTTAAGATCTTTAGCATCGCCTAAAATAATACAACCAATTAATTCTTTATTAAGATTTAAAGCTAAACCTTCAGAACCATCGGAGAATTTGATAATCTCTCCCAATTGAGCATTGGGAAGACCATCAACTTGAGCGATACCATCGCCGAAAGCAATAATAGTCCCCTGTTCAACAGGTTTATTGGTCTGTTGGTATTTACCGATGGCAGCAAGGTATGTTGAAGCAAGATCGAGTGTAGATTTCATGATTATTATTCCCGGACAATTTCTGCTAATTGGCGTTTGACGCTTAGATCAACGGCACGTCCATTGACGTTGATAGCAAGGCCGGCAATGAGGTGAGAATCAACAACAGTATCGACCTTGTCAGTGGCAGCAAGTTTTAATGATGATTTAATGGCTTCCAGCTGATCAGCGGTTAATTTAATGGCTGAAGTAATAGTGACTGTGTTCATTGCCTTTTGTTATCCTTATCTTTGAAGTTTTAACTGAATTTAATGTCTTTCAGCTGTTTAATTTGACTATCAATGATGCGTTTTTGATCTGCAGCGGTAAGACTGTCACCCAAGATTTTGGCGGTAGTGGCGGTAACCATCTCTTTGATTTGTAAAGCAGCCTTAGCTTGAGCTTCTTTAATCATGCTTTGACCAGCTTCAAGTTCAGCAGAGGTCGTCTTTTGAGCTTGTTCTTTGGCTTTAGCAACGATGGCTGCACTTTCAATATCGGCCTGTTTTTTGGCATCGGAGAGAATTTTTTGAGCTTCTTTGCGAGCTTTGGTTAACTCAGCTTTTACTTGAGTTTCCATTTTCTTCTGCTCAGCGATGTTTTTTTCAGCTGCATCCATTCCCTGCTTAATTTTTTCGCTTCTTGCCTCCAGGACTTTGGAAACGGGTTTGTATAAAAGTTTCATTAACACAAACACGACTAAGCCAAAGTTGATGAGCTGGAGGAGAATCTGCATTGGTTGTATGTCCACGGTGGTGTCTCCTTTTGATCTTTAAAAATTACATGAACTTAATAATTAATGCGATAACCAAGGAATAGATAGCAATAGCTTCAGCGAAAGCGATAGCTAAAATCATGTTGGTTTGGATTTTGCTTAATGCATCTGGGTTTCGTCCAATAGCTTCAACAGCTTTGGCACCAATTAAACCGATACCGATGGCGGGTCCTAAACCTCCGAGAGCCACGGTTAGACCGAAAATGAAGTTGTTCGAGTCGATTAGTATTTGAGGATTCATTGTTTCTCCTTAAAATATGTATTTTTTGTTTTTAATACTAAATTAATAATTATTAAGCTTGATGTGCGTGATTGTCGTCACCATGAGCTTCGGTGGCGAGATTCATAAAGACAAGGGTCAAAATGGCGAAGACGAAGGCCTGAATCAGACCGACGAAGACCTCGAGGCCGTAGAAGACTGAGGGGACAATGACGGGGACAAGGGCCATCATGACGACAAGGAGAACTTCACCGGCGAAAATGTTACCGAATAAACGGAAGGTGAAGGAAATGAGACGGGAGAATTCGGAAATGAGCTCCAAAGGATTTTTGAAGCGGGCGAAGTAATGGACGCCTAAGAACTTAATACCCATAATCCAGGTGGAGACACAGGAGATTAAGGCTAGAGCGAGAGTGGTGTTGATATCGGCGGTGCCAGCGCGAAGGAAAGGCACAAATTTGGTGGTGGCTTCTTCTTCAACGACGGTCTCGGTTTCAACCGTTTCAACTGTGGTGTGTTCTTCAACTACTTCTACCTCTTCCCCTTCTTCGGCAGCAGCGTAGACGGTGGGAACAAAATTAGTGGATTCAAGGGGTGAGGTGGTTACATGCTCAATTTCGGTTTCGGTTACTTCTTCAACTGGCTCGTTAAAACCAATAGTCCCGACTCCGGGGACGAGACCAAACCAGTTATTTAGGATGATAAAAATAAAAAAACTAAAGACAAAAGGGAAAATGGCTTTAGTTTTAATTGATGACTCAGTGATGCCGTGAGTGAAACTGTAGAGGCCTTCAACTAACATTTCTAAGAAGTTTTGAAGACCTGTGGGTTTTTTGGTACGTTTGACGTTTGCATTGGCCCAGAGAGCAATACTAATGATGAGTGCAGAAACGATCCATGAGGCGAGAATGGAATTAGTAATGGCAAATGGCCCAATATGGAAAACGGTTTCGGCCGAAACGGAAATGTGAATGGCTGACATAGAGTGTTCTCAATCGTTTATTTAGTAATAAATATTTGTTATTTTGACAAGTGGATTTTATCGATGTTTCCAGAGAATGTCAAAGATTAGATTGATCCTATTTCTATCCTTTCTTATTTGATATAATGGTAGGTCCCCAATGAGTCACCATTACATATGCGATGGTGCATGGATTCCCAAAATATATAGTCCGATTTTTAAGGTGTTAGCAGTGGCTTTAGTGATGCTCAAGCGTCTCATTTTAGTTTCATGGTCAATGGGATTTTTTTGGTTACCCAAAATGGAGTGGTGATCATAGAACAGGTTAAATCGTTGAGATAATTCGTATAAGTAGTTACAAACGAGGTGCGGCGCATGGCCTTTTGCGGCCTGACTGACTACCTGATCAAAGCGAGCAAGCCAGCGGATGAGTTTGTCTTCTTCAGGATTAAGCTCGGTTTCGTTCCAGCAGTTATGGTAGTCAACTTCTTGAGTTTCTTTTTCGAGAAGTGATTGGCAGCGAGCGTGAGAATATTGCAAATATGGTCCAGACATACCGGTAAAAGAAAGGGCTTCATCAAAAGAAAAGGTAACGTCACTGCCAATATTGCTTTTGAGGAAAGCGAATTTGATGGCGGCAATACCCACTTGATCAGCAACTTCTTGTTTATTGTCTAATTCTGGATTTAATTGATTGATAATATCGACTGCTTTATCGCGAGCTTGGTTAATCAATTGATCACCGGTAATAACCTTGCCGGTACGGGACGACATTTTGCCTTCGGGAAGAACCACCATACCATGGCCAATGTGGGTGGTAATTTTGCCCAATTCAGGATTAATTTGAGTTAAAGCGCTGATTAAAACTTTGAAGTATTCGTTAATTTCATTGCCGGTGATAATGACAGATTTGGTGTAAGGAAAGTCCTGATATTTGGCTGGGGCTAAACCCAGTTCTTTGGCCTCATAGGTGGGAAGCCCTTGTTTGTTGATAAAAACTCGTGTGTGTAGTCCCTGTTTTTCACCGGGATAAACAATGGCGTCTTGGCTTTTTTCAAACACGCCGTTATCAATATTGTCTGAAACAAATTGATAGCCAATTTCGGCGATTTTGCTTTCGGGGTAGTAATAATCAAAGGTAGTATCAAGACGCTTGTATAGCGATTCGAAATATTCTAAGCTCCAGGATCGTCCAGCGGCGTAGAGTTTCATGAGGAGTTCTGCATCAAAAGCGTCAGGTTGTTGAACAAAGGATTGGTAATCGATTTTTTTCTGCCAACCTTCGGTTTCTTGCCAATAACGTTGAACGACGGCATAGAGATGGGTATTTAGGATTTGGATGTCAGATTTGGTCTGATCGTCTGATTCATACAATGTGGCGCCTGTGGCATAGCTTTTGCCCAAAAAATGTTGTCTGGTAGGCAGATCAAGGGGCTGATAATCTTCGATGGTTTTATTTTCTTCTTTTAGGAGTTTGATAATGCCATAAATGGATTTGGCGACATGAAGGCCAACATCGCCAAAATAGTCAGCGCGCTTAACGGTGGCGCCAGACATTTGGTAAAGCCTAGCGATTGATTCGCCGACGGCGTTTGAATAAATGTGGCCAATATGGAGTTCTTTAAACGGATTGGGATCGGTGTATTCGACAATAACCTTTTCATTAGCAAATGATTGATTGTGACCGCAATTTTCTGGATTTTCGAGCGAATTAATTAGTTGTTGAACAAAGTAGTCGGTTTTTAGAGTGATGTTGATAAATCCGGGCGGAGCAACGGAAATGGTTTTAATTTCTGGTGGAAGTGAAGGAGCACTATCAACAATGGCTTGAGCAAAGT
>QKAA01000088.1 GCA_003247275.1 bacterium
AATCTGGTCAGTTTAACAACATATATCAGAAAACTAAGTGACTCTGACTCAAGAGAGATAAACTCAGAAGTAAATTTTGAAACTAATCTTAGTCAAACTTTGAAATTTATTGCAGCTGTCGTCGTGATTGCCCTCTCCCCAGTATTCAGTGGCCTAATAACCCTTATTGTTAATTTCTTGAACGATATACTTGCAACAGCTCATATTACGTTGGAAAATATTATTACTCAATCAGCAACAATACTGGGTCTCGCCATTCCATTCACAAAGGTTGTTGATCTCGGATACTCAAAAATAGACAAGCATCTTTTCAAAAAACAAAAAACTTATGAAATTAACGGAATAAGTATCCACGAACTAGAGCAAGAATTTAATGAGGTAGTTGATGAGCTAGAAGACGAGAGTACAGAAATTGTATTTTTATTTGAAGAATTAGACTATTTTGATCGAACTCCTGAATTTGACGAGGGAAAATTACTACTGAATATTTTTAAATCACTAAAATCACTTTTCCACAATAGTCACGCTCTTTTTATTCTTTTAGTGGGTGAAAAAAACTATCAAAATCTTTTAACTGATCCCTATAGGACAATACCAACAGAAACTTTTCTTATTCCAAAAGCAACGCCAACAGTTTTCCTTGATTATCTTCACGCGTGTCTTGGACTTGATGCGAATGATCAACAGTTTGATCAAGACTTTGCTCTACTAATATATCGGTCTAAAGGAAACTTTTACAATTTAAAGAAGATCATGCGAGAATCAAGAAAGTTTGAAAGTGATAAAAAAGAATACTTGTTATTACCAGAATTATCAGATGATAAAATTTTTCAAGCATCGATTTTATTAGCTAGTTTTCAGTTTATAGAACCATACGAGAGTGAAGAAAGAGACATCATTTTTGAAGCCTTGATGTTTGTTGTTAAAGATTTTGAAGAAAGCTTAATGCTTAATCCAGTTAATCATATTGTAATTCCTGATTCAGTCAAAAAGAACGAAAATGCAACAAAAGTTATGATTGCTTTTACTCAACATCTTTTTACAATCGGAAAAACTTTCAAATCAAACCTTGCTATTCCCAAACCAAATGATGCACGTAACCCCCTAAATATTGGCGATGTGATATGGCAAAATCTCAGAGACAGCTTACCAAACAGCGATTATAGTTACCTATATAAAAAACAAGTTGGCGTAATTCTTCCTGAAGAAAAAGAATTTATGGAGAAGTATGATTTGTTAAGAGAAGTAATTGACAATATAAACGGCATTAAAGGCTTGAATTTTGACCAAGCTATGGAAAAATTACAAACGACATATGGTTATCCTTCAAATGCCTCCATAAACGAATTAATCGAAAATACTAGAAACGCACTAGGCTTAATCAAAAATAAAACACTTAAGGACCGTGGAGAAGGTTGGTTTGAGAAATTATCTCAGCAATTTATACCCCAAATACAAAGACTCATCGAATCGTTGGATAAACACATCAAACTTAATGGCAACGCTATTGTTGCAGTAGGTGAAGCAGAAGCAGACAACAAACAAGGTAGCATAAATGTGATCTTAGCAAACAGAGCACATCAAGGCGGCCAAGAATTTGCTTCACTCATAAAACTCAATCAACCCATTCCCAAATCATTCTACAAAAAATTCAATTTAGAGATAAAAAAAGAGGGTATAGTTAATATTCTTTTAGGAATGAATAATTGGACTTCGAATACAATTGATCAAGAATTTTTGATGGTTAGGTTTGATAATAGGATTAACGGAATAAATGGAATCTTTAAAAAGAGCTCCGGCTCAAAGGGATGGAACACATCAGAGCACGTGCTTGAAAAAAATAAAGACCAATTTAAAAAGCAATACATGACTTTGAGAGTTGTAAAAAATAACAAATTATCTGTCAATTACCCTAACGGAAAATTAAGTATAGAAATAGATAAAATCAAATGGATTGGAATCGCAAATGAACTTGCCGAAGCAACTATAAACTTTTCCCATTTTAAAGAAACTTTCCGTTAACAATTTTAGACAATATTGTCCGTTTTTATTTTGATCTCCCCTATTTATTCCGTCACTTAAAAATTGTTGCTATACTAATCTCATCATGAATATTTCTGATCTTCTCGTGCTTACTCGCGCTGACCAACCCGGAGCCATCGCCATGAGAGGCGCTATCTGGCTTGTCGGAGTTTTAGTCGTCGCCACTGCCGTTGATCGCAATAAATCCGAAAAAGGTATTCGCGTCGACGCTGGCTGGTTTTTTCTCTTTCTGTTTACTACCGGAATTCTCTCTTACTTTATCTTCGGCTTCGTCCCCACCTTTTAAAACTGTAAACGTAAGACCTAAGCTTGCGTGTGCTCCACTCCGTAGAATTTAATTCGCTCACCTCTAAATCGCAGATCTATCATTTTCAACGGTCCATTTCGGTGTTTGGCAATATTTAACTTCACACTTGATAAGTCTTCATCATTATCACGATACAAAAACATCACCACATCCGCGTCTTGTTCAATTGAGCCTGACTCGCGCAAATCCGCTAGCACCGGAGATTTATCTCCCGTACGATGCTCAACTGCCCGCGATAATTGCGATAGTGACAACACTGGTACCTTTAACTCACGCGCCAGATTTTTGAGTCCTTGAGAAATTTCTCCCACTTCAGTTACCCGATTCTCCAATCCCCTCCCCTTAATCAACTGTAAATAATCGACCACTATCAATTTCAGCCCATGCTCCGCCATTAACCTTCGCGCTTTGGTTCTCATTTCCATCACCGAAATTCCCGGCGTATCATCAATATATAAAGGAGCATCAGCTAAAACTCCCATCGCATCAGATAATTTGGCGAAATCATCTTCAGACAATCGGCCTGTTTTTAAGCGCCAAGCATCAATATCAGCTTGAGCCACCAGTAACCGATCCACTAACTCTTCCTTACTCATTTCCAAAGAAAAGAATCCTACTGGCATCTTTTGCTTAACCGTCACATGTTGGCAAATATTTAAAGAAAAAGCCGTTTTTCCCACACCTGGACGGGCTGCCAATATGATTAAGTTAGAGTTCTGCATTCCCGCCAAAGTATTATCTAAATCCTTAAATCCAGACGGCACTCCTCTCATGCCCGAAGAATTTCTATGCAACTCATCCAACCGATCAAAACTCTCTGATAATGCCTCTTTAATCGGAATGAACACCTGCTTTAAATGTTGCTGCGATAGAGAAAAAATTGTTTGCTCAGCTTTATCCATCACCTCATCCACTTCAGCCCCATCATCAAACGCCATATCCGTCACATCACCTGCCATCGAAATCAGTTGTCGTTTAGTGTAGTTATCTTTCACAATCATGCCGTAATGTTTCGTATTCGAAGCCGTCGGCACTTGCTCCACCAACGACGACAACACTTCCGCGCCACCCACTCGCTTCAATGCATGCATTTTCTTCAGTTGCTCGGATACGGTCAAAATATCAATCGGTTCTCGCTTTTCGTACAACGTCAACATTGCCTCATAAATCAAGCCATAATTTTCTCGATAAAAATGCTCTTGCTTCAAAAACTCTGCTACATCCACCACCGCATCGCGATCAATTAAAATCGACCCCAACACTGAAATCTCTGCCTCTTCACTATGAGGCGGTATTCGTCCACCAGGTTTTTCGCCACCTCGAACTGGCATAAACTTTATTTACCTCTACTCATCAAAACCACGGTTGTTTGTTCGGGCAATGACTCCGGAGTTACTTTTAATTTACTTTCTGGTTCAATTTCCTTTGATCCCATCAGCTGAAGAAAATCTCCCACCTCATGAAGCTCAGCAAAAGTTGCTGAATGGTCAGCCGTTTTATAGTGCATTGGAATCACAATTGAAGGAGCTAATTTCTCCACAATTGCCGCTGCCTGTTTTGGATCCACTGTATAAACCCCGCCAACTGGCACCAACAACACGTCGACTGCTCCCAAATTATCAACTAACTTATCTGAAATAATCTCACCCACATCTCCCAAGTGAACCACCCTCACCCCATCAATAATAACCGAATAAATGGTATTCCTGCCTCGCTCTTCCCCTTCCTTATCGTCATGGTAACTGCCCCATCCAAACACTCCCACCCCACTCGCTTCATACTCACCTGGAGCCGTAATAATATATGGTTCTTCTCTTCTGCTTGTTTTTGATACCAAGGAAACCGCATTATGATCTTCATGTTGATGTGACACTGTCACCACATCAGCCGATACTTGAGGCATCGAAAATCCCACCGACTTCTTTTCAAACGGATCCATTACCACTGCCGCTTCTTTACCTTTAAGTCTAAATGCCGAATGGCCTAAATAAGTTATATCCATAATTTTTGCGCCTCCTCGTGGGGTCATTCTAAACGGAAGATATCAGAATTTCAAAGCCAATTATCCAATTGAATTAGCCGCGATTTGACCATCGAGGCTTCCACTGGTAAAGTACGCATTACAAATAGAAAAAACCTATGCGTAAAGAAATTATTATCGCTATCATCATTGGACTTACAATCGGATTGATTGTTGCTTACGGCGTGAGATCAGCTCGTCTCTCACTCGCCAACCACAACAATAGTCTCGTTGCTCCCACCCCTCAAACCGCTAACAAAGAATCCGATTCTTCCCACACTATATTTATTACCAGTCCTGAACCCAACAGCATTACCGATCAAGATATCATTAGCGTTATTGGCACCACTTCCCCCTTTTCTCTGATCAGTATCATCACTAATGACGATGAAGTTGCCGTCAGCGCTGATTCAACCGGCACTTTTACTGCTAAAATCGAACTCATCGGCGGCATCAATCCTATTAGCATAAAAAGTTATAATGAGCAGGGCGATGTAGCCACCACCACCTTTTCAGTCATTTATTCAACTGCCGATCTTTCCGCTACCGATTCTGCCACGATCGAAGAAGAAACGGATAACTAAAAACTATGAAAACTGCACTTATTGTCATGTTTGTTGCCATTTTGAGTTTGTCTCACATCAATCTTCTGGTGCACGCTCAATCTGACGAAACCGAAAACCAAGAATCAACTGAATCTGCTTCCCAAATTGACGATGACCAAA
>QKAA01000034.1 GCA_003247275.1 bacterium
TCATGTTTAAGCACCGCATTAATGCCAACAGAAAATTCTGGAGTGGAAGTGGCGGCTCCTAATACGAAAAAAGAGACTAAGAAAGAGGAGAGGTTGAGGCGTTTGCTCATTTTGTCGATGGTGGTAACGACAATGCCGGAGCCAACCCAAAGGGTGACAAAAGCGATAATTAAGGTTTGAAGATCAAATAACATACTCTATACATAGAGTACTGGATTGGCTAGGAGTTGTCGAGGTTTTGAGGATGGATTGAGGCAAGTATTGCTTGATAGCGTTGAGACAACAATTCGAGTGCACCATGGGGAGCAACTTGCATTTGTTGTTGGATGCTAGAAAGCTCATCCACAATTTGCTGTGGAGTTAGTTCTTTAATTGGTATGCGATCTGGATTTTCGAGGTTAGTCATCACGTAAAAGATGATAGCGAAACAGAATTTATTTAACAACCCTTGAAGTTTAATAGCGAGTGAATGAATTTAAGTTATTGGCTGCCAGAGTCCGGGGCCGTTTTCTTGAAGTAAGCTGGTGGGATCAAAAATAAGGGTTTGAGGTGGATCGATGAGTGGAATAATCTCAGATTCAAAGTTATAGCTTAAGGTGAGGTGAGGGATAAATTCGGGGATAGTATCAGTAGCAAAATCGGTGGTATTGAAGGTGAGGAGAGGGCGAAGTTCAGAAAAAAGCTGCTGATAAATGGCAGTTAAGGTTTGCTTTGATTCAAGGGGAAGGTGGAGGATACGGCGTTTATGTTCAAATATCGCCTGATGACTAAAGGTGAGTGAGGGAATAGGGGGAATTTGTTGGAGAGCTTGGGTGATGGTGGAAAGGTTTTCTACTTGAGTGGTAAAGGGAGGTAAAAAAGTAAGATGAAGGGTCTTAACAGTGCAGGGGGTGTGATAGGTGGCCTCAAAACTATGACGAATTTGTGTTTCGGAATCGGCAGTTAAGAGTGAAGCAACAAGATAACGCATGAGGATTTTTTAAACTTTCATACTATATAATGTATGGACTTATGGTACTACAGGAGTCGATATGAAAACAGTTTTTAGCGGTCAGCAAGAAGGTGAGCGAGTGCTCTACAAAATTAAATCGCATCCATTTCATCGTTGGTTTAAGTTGGGGCGGGTGGCAATATTGTCAATTTTAATAGTAGTGCTATTTGGGGTGATGAGTTCGGTAACAAGCTGGTTAATGTTGATGGGGTTGTTGGTGGGGGCAAGCTTTTTCTTTATTGGCTGGTGGGGTTTAATGACCATGGATCGTAATAGCGAGAGTTACATTACCGATCGGCGAGTGGTTCGGTTTGTAGCACAAAATCCGTGGACGGTGAATCAGCGGTCGTTATCGTGGGATGAAGTGGTTAAGGCAAAAACAAAATCGTCAGGATTATTCTGGCGATTGTTAGGGACAGGAGCAGTAGTGGTGCATGCTCGATCAACAATAATTCCAGCCGAAGGACAAAAGAGTGAGCAGATTATAACCAACGACGATATTGAGTTTGATCATGTGATTTATTATCAGGATTTGGGAAATTATTTAGATAAGGTGTTGTATTTGTTTAAACATAGTAAAAAAGAGTTGGCTGATTTACGAAAATTTGTGGCCAAACCAACGGGGAAGAGATATTAGGTAGGTGGGGTTAGCGTTTTTTTTGGTGAGTTGGTTTGTGGTGGTGTTTTCTCATTGACAGGGCCCTCAAAATCCGTCTTAATGGATTAAGGAGCGGAGGTTTTCCGTTTCGTTTTGCGGTACTTGTTTTATGGACGATACTAAACCAACTAATCAAACTACGTCACCAGAAGAGTCAAAAGAGGCGGTGAAGACTACTCCAGACGAGGTAAAGCTTCAAGCTGATTTAACTAAGGCTGCGGCACAAGTTGAGGGAGTGTCGGTTGAGGAAGTTAAAGCTGAAGAAGGGGAAAAGAGTGAAGTTTCAGCAGTTGAAGTAGCTGAAGAAGATACTAAGGTAGAAGAAGTAGGTAAGAAAGAAGCCCCAGTAGTTGAAGAACATGCTATTTCTGAGATAGATGCTAAAAAGTTTGCTGGCCAAGGTGATTTTGCTTTGCCAGTTTCGCCTTTAGATGATTTGATTGGGAAACCAGCTGGAGCGGCGGTAAATCCGGAAGTAAAAACAGAAATTCCCGAAGGGTTACCAGCTGAAAAGAAAGAAGCTCCACTTCATCAAGATTCTGAGGAGCAGGCATCGGAGAAAACTGAGGAAAAAGAAGTTGAAGAGAAAAAAGTGGAGGCACAACCTCAACCAGTTCCAGAGAAGAAGGTAGAAACACAACAGCCAATCCCAGAGAAGAATGTGACGGCGGCGCCGATGCCAGTGCCGAAGAGTTCAATGAAAGATTTGGAGAAGCAAGCAGCGGGAATGTTGAAGCAACTTGATGATAAAGGGAAAAAATCGGATAAAAAAGACGAGTTGGGAGAAAAAGAAGCTAAACCAAAGAAGAAACGCAGTCGAGCGGTGACCAGTATGGCACTGGCGGCAGTGTTGGTGGTGATGATGGGAGCGGGAGGAATTGTAGGAATGAATTTGTTGAAGATTCAGCAGGTAGCGGACGAACGAAGTCAGGCATATGAATATCCTGGATCTGAATGTACGACCAATGATAATCCTTTTTGTCAGAAATATCCGAATGGTGAGAATACTGGATATGAATGTTATTGTGTAGCATGGTCTGAGTACACTAATGAGGGCGTGTGGCGATGTGATAGGTATAGTTCTAGCTGTGCAGGTGATGATGGCAATGTAACTTTCCCTATGGTGTCTGGTTGTTATGAAAATGTTGATGGAAAATTGGTACAGGTACCTAGCTATGGTGATGTGAGTGTGTCAGGTAAATGCTTGGTGGGTAGTGGAACTCCGAAAGCTCGTTGGTTGTGTAAGGATGCGGAAAATTTGCCACCTAATGGGTGTCAGGATGATTATGATGAGACTGCTGATCCAAATGCGACGACTTTATGTGCTGATGCTCCAAGTTCAAGTTGGTGTGGGGCGATTCAAGTTGATTTTGGTAATTTAAATGACAAAGGAGGTTGTTTTGTAAGTGCTTTGATACCTTGTTCGTCAACTCCACCTACGACAGAGCCGGCGACGCCTCAATGTAATGATAGTTGTAATAGTAATGATGATTGTCCGTCTGAATATCCGTGTATTAATGGGAGTTGTCGGAATGAGTTATGTGATACTGAGACGGATTGTACTTGTCCAGTGGTGGAAGCTTTAATGTGTACAGATTTGACAGCGTCGGATAGTAGGGAAATTGGAGATACAGTAACCCTGACCTGCAACCATTCGGGCGACAATTTTGAACATGCGGAATATCGATACAACGTTGATGGTGGAGATTGGGTGGCACTGGGAGTAACCAATACTTTTGTAATTAGTGATCCAGGCACTTATGCCGCTCAATGTCGAGTGTGTAAAACTGATGGAACTTGTACTACATGGGGAGCGGCAAACTGATATGAAAAACAAGAAAACCATATTTTTGATTCTGGCTACCATCGCAATGGTGGTGTTGTCGGTGGTTGCGGTGTTGACTTCGCTCAGACTCAAGGAGTTAGCTACGGTGCCGGTCGCGCCGAATGTGCCAGAATCTCAGCCAATGGCGGTAGAAGAGATAACAACGCCTGATTATGTTTGTCAGACAAGCTTTACAGTGGAAGCTGACACTTATGCTTGTTTTGAGACAGGATGTTTAACTGATTCTAATTGTGAGTCTTTAACTGACGGAACTGCATTAATCTGTGATATCGCAGATGGGGCGACTGAAGGTCGATGTGTGAATCCTAGTTGTACAGCAAATGAGAACTGTATTTGTGAAACTGGCTTGGTGTGTACAAGTAAGAGTTTGTTTAAGGATGATGACAGAAATACTGCTAGTAGTTACTATTTGGACATCGGCAATCGGTTGGAAGATGGAACCGAATTTTCTCGGGAAGAAACTTTTCTTTATGATATTTCTGTAATTAATAATGGTGATTTGGCAAGTTCTGCAACGATAACTGATGTTTTGCCAGATCAGGTCGAGTTTGTTGATGCTGATGGTGGATGTGAATATGACAGTGAGAATCATCAGGTAACATGTGTGACTCAAACGTTGGTGGCGGACCAAAGAACTCAAAGAGTTATTAGAGTTAAGGTTAAATCTGATGCAGTAGCTGGAGTGTTTGAAAATTCTGCAACTGTTACACCAGAAGCTGGGGATGAATCAACTTGCGCAGTTGAAGCAGAGGTAGTTATTGCGGCTACTCCAACTCCCACACCAACCCCAACTCCGACACCAACGAGTACGCCGACGGGAACTCCTGTGCCGCCAACTTGCAACAGTTATTGTGCCAATGATAGTGAGTGTCCTTCTGGCTTGATTTGTTCCTGGAATAAATGTCGAAATTCTGCTTGTGTTGATGATAATGACTGTGAATGTACTGTTCCTCCAGGTTGTAATGAAACCTGTAATCCTGATAATGCTACCAACGAATGTGCTGGTGGCTACATTTGCGATGAGGCGACGAATACCTGCCGCAACTCAGCTTGTACTGGCGAAACAGACTGTACTTGTGCGGTGGTAGCGGGGACATCTCAAACAACCGAAACCTTGCCCACAGCGGGTAGCCCCATTCCCAGTTTCTTATTCTTGGCTGGTGGAGCCCTATTAGTGATTTTGGGAGTGCTGGCAGTCGGACTATAACCTCTTCACTTTTTTAGGCATTTGTTTTTTGAGGAATCTCAAGTAGAATACCAAGTGTTAGAAAAACAGTTGATCAAGGATATTTATGGCAAAATCAAAAAAAGGTCCCAGACAGCATTACGGTTTGAAATGCAGTGTTTGTGGTAACTTTAACTACATCACTCAGAGAAACAAGGTAAATACACCAGATAAATTAAAGCTACACAAGTATTGTAAAGTTTGCCGCAAAGCAACTGAGCATACCGAAGCTTCTAAATTGAAATAAATTTTTTATTTTACTTTTTCAAACTTAAACCGCCTTTTTTTGGCGGTTTTTTGTTGTGGTAGTTTATGGTTGTGATTAGGAAGAATAGCAGAGGAAAATGTTATAAGTTTATATGTAACCAA
>QKAA01000011.1 GCA_003247275.1 bacterium
TGGAACCACCTGATCAAGGGGAAGGCCATTTAAGCCGGTGAGAGAGCCTTTAATCTGAGTGATAAAACTAATGGCGGAGGAGAGCTGGGTGTTATAGCCACCAGCCCATTGGGTGACAGGATTATCATCGATGTAATCTACAATATCCTGGTGGGTTAGTTTTCTGAAAGTGACATAGGTTTCAGATAAGCCGGTTTGCCAGGTGTGTTTATAGGTATTGAGGATGGACCAGCCGGTGACGACGGTGTGCGTATTGTCGGAGAGTTGCTTTAACATATCGACCGCGGTCATTTTGTATTTGGGCTTCTCCAGGATTTTTCGGTTGTGAATAATGAAGGTGTCGGCGGTTAAGATCAAACTTGGTTCCTGATGAAGGTTGTTAGCGGCAACGGCTTTGGCTTGGGCTAATTTAACGATGCGTTTTTGAGGAGAACGATCAACGACTTGGGATTCGTCGAAATTGGTGGCAAGGGTGGTAAATTTGAAGGTGGTTTGCGAGAGAAGAGCGGCTCTAGAGGCAGAGTTAGAGGCAAGAATAAGGGGCAGCGGGTGAATAGCCATAGTTATAAATCTGAGGGCACATCAATAAATTTAACCTGAGCACTAATACCAAAGGTGTCAACCAGTTTTTTAGCTAGGGCTTTAACCCCAAAGGTTTCGGTAGCGTAATGTCCGGCGGCAAAATAGTGGAACTCCCCTTCTTCAGCGGTAGAAGGTCCTGATTCACCGATTTCACCGGTGACAATGGCATCTAATTTCTTGTCGACGATTTCGAAAAAATCAGGTCCGTGAGGTTTGGCGCCACCAGAGCAGACACCGAAGCGTTTGATTTTTTTGGGACCGCTATCCACGTGATAAACGGAGTGATTGGTGATTTTTTTGAGGCGGGAGACCATGTCGCTGACGACAATAGGAGTAGAAAATTCAGCCACATAGCCCCATTCATCAAAATAGGTTTCATCGAGTTTGTGGGCGGCCAGTTTTTGAATTAATTGAGCGTTGTTGCCCAATTCGGGATGAGCGTCAAGACAATAATGGAAGCCAGCTAAACTAACATCATTTTTAATGATTAATTTGAGGCGTTTTTCGATAGCGTCAAACCTGCCTTTATAGATTTCTCCTTTAGGGTAAAGGCCGTGGTGACAGATGAGATAGTCGGCTCCCCAATCAAGACTCTTTTTGATAAAGGTTTGGGAACAAGAGACTCCGAGGGCAACTTTTTCGACTTGAGGTTTACCTTTGAGTTGAATGTTATTGGGCAGATCATCTTTCACTTCAGCTTTGGCGACCAATTCTGGCCCCATGATCTCCAGCAGGACTTGAGTGACGTAATCTCGACTTAACATCTATTCTTCCTTTTGGTCTGTTTCACTTTTCTGTTCTTGAGTCCCAAGTGGCCGCATCAGAGGAAAGGCAATAACTTCACGGATAGACCAAGTGTTAGTGATAAACATGACTAAGCGATCAATGCCGATGCCAATGCCACCCAAAGGAGGACAACCATACGAGAGCGCTTCTAAGAATTCTTCGTCTAAAGGCTGAGCTTCATCATCACCAGCTTTGAGATTCTTTTGTTCATTTTCAAAGCGAGAGCGTTGCTCGATGCTAGAGACAATCTCTGACCAACCGTCACAGATTTCTTTGCCGCCAATGTAGCCTTCAAATCGCTCAACCAAACCGTCTTTGCTGCGGTGAGCCCGAGACAGTGGGCTAACCTCTTTGGGGTAATCAATCACCCAAGTGGGTTGAATTAAATGTTCCGGCACTAAATGATCAAACAGAACAAACAAAGCTTTATTGCGAGTGTAGACTCCGGGAACTTCATAGTGATTTTTGGCAATCAGAGTTTTAATTTCTTCGTCGGTAATGCTTTTGACGTCAATATCAGCGTATTGCTTGAGTGCTTCATCAATAGTGATCCGCTGCCAGTTACCGGATAGATCAACGTCGTTATCTTCAACTTTGAGTTTGAGATTGCCATTGACCTTCTCAGCCACTGATTTAAACAAGCCCTCGGTTAAATCCATAATCCGTTGATAATCGGCATAGGCTTCGTAAAGTTCCATCATGGTGAATTCAGGTTGATGAGTTTGGTCCATGCCTTCATTTCTAAAATTTCGAGCAATTTCAAAAATGCGCTCATAACCGCCAACGATTAATCGCTTTAAATACAGTTCAGGAGCGACCCGGAGATACATGTCAATGTCTAAGGCGTTCAAGTGAGTGGTGAAAGGCCGGGCGTTGGTGCCACCATAGAGGTTTTGCAAAACGGGGGTTTCAACCTCTTGATAGTTTTCGGTCCATAGATATTCGCGGATGGCTTTTTCGACAGCCCATCTTTTATCTAAGACAGCTTTGGCTTCGGGATTAAGAAGTAAATCAATGTAGCGTTTGCGATAGCGATCTTCTTTGTCCTTTAAGCCATACCACATACTGGGAAGTGGACTCATGGCTTTCGAAAGCAGCCTAAAACTATCGACGTTGATGGTTCTTTCACCGGTTTTGGTAGTAAAAGTGGAACCGTGAACTTGAATAAAATCGTTAATATCCAAGAGTGGAACGTTATTCCAATCGGCTTCGGATAATTGATCAATTCTAAAGGCAATCTGGATTTTGCCGGTTTGATCGACGATATCGCCAAATTGTAATTTGCCGTGACCCCGGAGCGACATGATTCTGCCAACAACGGTGACCTCAAGATCATCTTGTTGCTTGGCCTCATCGCAGGTATGGGAACGCTGAACGTCAGCTGGATACGGATCAATTCCTTGGTCTATCCAGGATTGTAGCTTTTCCTGTCTTGATGCTTGCATCTTTGAAAGTCGATCACTCATGATTGGTTTTTCCTCTTTGTTTATTGGTATTGTATCAAGAAAAAAAATACCCCGCTTATATTGGAGCGGGGTTTTTAGATATTTCTTAATTTGTTTTTTATCTAATGTGCTTGATTTGGTATTGCACTTTCCCCACTGGAGCTTCAAATTCGACTGATTCTCCAATTTTTTTACCCATTAAGGCTTTACCTAAAGGAGAATCGTGGGAAATACGTTTTTTCAAGGGGTCGGCTTCAAATTCACCAACGATGGTGTAGACATTGTCTGATCCGTTCATGCTGATGGTGACTTCGCAGCCAATATCAACATGGCCGTTCTTTTTGCCTTTTTGTTCGATGACTTTGACCCGAGCCAACATTTCTTCTAACTCTTCTATTCTGCCCTGAATGAAGGACAAGTCCTCACGAGCGGCATGGTATTCACTGTTTTCAGAAAGATCGCCAAATTCCCGAGCTTTGGTTACCCGTTCAATTGCTTGTGGTTCTTTTACTTGTAGTTTCTCTAACTCTTCTCGTAGTTCGTCTAAACCTGATTGTGTCATCGAGATTTTGTTATTCGCGGTCATGTGTGACTCCTTGTTATTTGGTGATTTTTTTGAAAATCAGATCCTAGTGGCAAATATTATTAAAAAATGTGTCGCGCTGCAATATGTATTTCTTACGTACACTTGTGATATGGTGGTTAGCTTGACCATTTTTCTTGATGTAAGTTATGGATTATACAGACCCGTTGCAAGTTTTGCAGTGGAAATTACGCGCTTTCGTCTTTTGATAAGGATGATTTTTGGTTGAGTCTTGGTATAATTACTCAGTTATTTGCTAGATGGCCCCTTCGTCTAGTGGTTAGGACAGTAGGTTCTCATCCTACTAACGCGGGTTCGATTCCCACAGGGGTCACCAGACGATAAAAACCTCCCATGGCGGAGGTTTTTTGTTGGCTGTGAATTCTAGTGAAATTGAATCTTTGGTTCGACTGCGTCCTCCTGGAGCCTTGGCGAAAGAGGGTTCCCACAGGGGTCACATAAAATATTAATAGTGTTATTTATTGATTTTTTATTTTTTTGATAAGTTAGTCTCGATATATAATTGGTGATATATGACTTGGGTAATGGCTCAGCCAACAATTTTCGGTCAAGTAATTTGCCTTTCAGATGTGCAAGTTACTTTTACCGATCTTGTTTCTGGAGAGGAAACATATTTTGATTGTGTACAAAAAACATATGCTATGGATAAAAATTTTATAGCTGGATTTGCAGGAAATGTAATTGGCGGGTTTCTAATGTTAAACAGTTTATCAAAAACAATAAAGGCGAATAAAAAAAGTCCTGAACACACAATTGAACCTGAAGCTCTTATAAATCTTTGGTCAGAAATTGCTAGGAGAGATTTTGTTAGACTAAAACCTGAGGTAAGGAATGGCGATGTACATATTCTTATTGGAGGAATATCGCATACTGTAGATATTGGTATTGCTGGTAAAGGTAAACCAACTGTCGCAGTTTTAAAGTCTCCAGATTTTATTCCCGAGTATGGTTCTGTTGGACGTTGGGCTTCGATTGGATCAGGAACTTCTGAGCAAAAATATAGAGACCTGCTGGAGAAAGCTACGGGAGATTCATACCATCCACTTATGCTGCATGGAGATGATATGTATTCACAATCAATTTCGATCTACCTAGCTCATGAAATCCAAAAAATGACACCAACTCCTGGCATAAGTAAGCATTATCATATGGGACGACTAACGAGAATTGACGCCACACAGGGGACATCAGATCACAAAGAGTTCCCTGCAGTTGGTGAGGAAATTGAAATTAAGATGCCAAATGTGGCTCACTCTCTTGATGAATTTTTAGAATTAGTTGGGCAAATCAAAAAGGAAGGACAGACAGCTGTTGCTGAAGGTTAATAATATGGCTAGAAAATTTCAATCAATTGATCAATTTGAAGCAGAAACGAAAAATACATATGACCTAATAGACTCAATTATTGGAAACATTCATGCTAAACAGGCTTTGTTTGATTTTTTAAAAATAGATGACTCCCCTATTGAAAAGAGATCAAAAAAGGAAAAGGAAATTATAAGAGTTCTAAAGTTTTCAGATAGTAAGTTAGGCAAAATTTATGAAATGGGCTTCATTAATTTATTTGCTGTTTTTGAATACTTTCAATTTTGCCTCGTTAAGGAGTTAATTCTTACATAC
>QKAA01000081.1 GCA_003247275.1 bacterium
GTTTTCCCTCCCTCTTAAAATGGGCGAAAGCAGCAAGAAGCATAGTCTTTTCGTTCTAGGATCTATTAGATAAGATAAAATAGGTTCCGACATCATCCCAGATGCTGCACAGATGCACAGCCCGTCTGATTTCCAAAGAAAACTAGGGTATAATCCAAAAAATCAGTCATCTGACTACAAATAACAAAAAATGTTAGGACGAAAATAATGAAATTTACTCTTACTTTTGATAAAACCCAAATTGACGCAGCCAAAAAATCAACCCTTCAAAAAATGGCCAAAAACGTCAACCTCAAAGGTTTTCGACCAGGGAAAGCCCCTCTTGAATTAGTCGAACAAAACGTTTCTCAAGAAAAACTGATTGAGCAAACCGCCTCACTTATGCTTCCTGACGCCTACAGCAACTACATCGTGGAGCACAAACTCAAACCCATCACTCAACCAAGAATTTCCCTTAAAGACATCACTAAAGAAGGGGAGTGGGTATTTGATGTGGAAATTGCCGAAAAACCAGAAGTAAAGCTCAACAAATATCAAACTGATGTTAAGGCCGCCAAGAAGAAAAGCGGTTTATGGGAAAAAGCAGTCAAAAAAGAAACAACCAAAAAAGATGCTAAAACAGATGAAAAAGCTAAAGAGACAGAAGATGAAAACAACTCCAAGAAACTAAATCTTGTCCTCGAAACAGTCATCAAATCAATCACCATCGAAATTCCCGAATTGCTCATCGAACAAGAAGTCGACCATTCTTTAAGTCACCTGGTTGAACAAGTCGAAAAACTTGGTCTTAAATTTGATCAATACTTAAGCTCTGTCGGTAAAACACTCGAGGAAATTCGCGCTGATTATCAAAAATCTGCTTCAGAGAATCTTAAAGTTGAATTTGCCCTCGATGCTATTGCTCACGATCAAAAAATGACAGTAAGTGAGGCTGATTTAGACAAGATTTTTGCTAAAGCAGACAAACAAACCGTGGCTACTATCAAACAAAATCCCAACGAACTCGCAAACCTCAAATACAGTCTCATTAAACAAAAAGTTGTTGACTTCTTACTTCAACTTTAAACTGTTTCCCTGCCTTGACAGCAATATTATAGGATGGTAATATAAGTCGCTTGAAAAATCAGGTAGAATATGAATAGCAAAATGAATCAAAGCAGCAACCAGTTTCAACCAAAACGCAATGTGGCTCAAAAAAACCACACTAATTTTGTCGAGGCTCTCAAGGGGATTGGTTCACAAACAGCATCAAGTATTAGTCATGATGTGGTTGGTGGCGTCAGCAAAGACTTCTTAGCTGCATTTACTGGTTCACCCAATGCTCGACCAAACAACTACGAAAGTAGTCGAGACATCGAAGCTAAAATTAGAGCTGAGTCAGAACATCTCAAACGCCATAAAGAAATTACCGAAACAAAAATCTTTGATCGCAAAGAAATTGAAGCTAAAGCCAAAATTGAAGCTATCAAAGATCAGCTAAGACTCCTTGTCAAAGACCTTGCTGCAATGGACTTGCAGCTCGAAAAAGCGATTGAAGAGGAAATTGTTAGCCCTGGAACCTATCACGTCACCTTCTTTGAAAAAATGCGCAAATTCATTATTGATCTCCGCAAACGAGTCGTTGAATCAGCTAATTGGCTTGCTACAAGCTATGGTCGTCAACAAGATCAAAAAAGCTACTGGGGCAACGTCAAAAGAAGTGGTACCAAGTACATGCTCTCTCAAGAGAGAACCGTGGCCACTCAAGCCGGCTAATCATTTTCATTAATTGCGTCATTTCCATTCCTCTAGTAAAATGTCTGCTGTTAACAGATATGGACTTGTAGCCGCACATCGAGCGCAAAGCGCTCGAGAAGTGACTCCAGACACGAAGTAGTCTGGGAGTCGCAGTTGCACATGGACTTGTAGCTCAGTTGGTTAGAGCGCTTCATTGACATTGAAGAGGTCAGAGGTTCGAATCCTCTCAGGTCCACCACACAGATTCTGCTATACTAAATACAAGTTAATCCGCGCAATCGATCTGGCCACCAACCAGAAAGTGCGGCACCAGTCTAGTGTGACACTAGACAGAATTAAGACCACTAACTCAGGATGGAACATGGGATCCAGAGTAATAAGTGGTTTTTTTGTATAAAAAAGGAAAAAATCTATGGAATCTGCCCCTATCGTTAATCAACCAGTTGACTCAGAAGACCAACTAACTCAAACCAAATCGATCTATCAAGTCAGTGCCGGCGAAATCTTTTTCAAAAATTTCTTGGCTGGATTTGGCCGCGCTCTCGGAGGCATTTTCATCTACGCCGTCTTTATCGGCATCAGTGCCTACCTCTTTATCACCATTGCCCTTCCTCAAATTCAACCCTTTATCGACGAATATCGTCAAGCTGTCCAAGGATTAAGTGGCTTCAATCAAACTACCGTGCCGATCACAGGATCGGATACTCAACAATACCAACAATTTATTAAAGATTTAAATAGCTCCTTAGGAAAGTAATCAGAAAGAAATATATGTCAAATCAACCAGATCAACTCTACAAAATTCGTCACTCGGCCGAACATGTACTAACTCAGGCCATGCATAATCTCTATGGCAAAGACAAAGTTATTATGGCCATGGGTCCTGCCATTGACGATGGCTTTTATTTCGACTTTGATAGCAAAGACGGATTTTCCATTTCTGACGACAACTTCAAACCAATTGAAAAGGAAATGCAAAAAATAATTAATCAAAATCTGCCTATCACTCGAAAAGAAATAAGCGTCAAAGAAGCTCGTGAATTATTTGCTGACAACCCATACAAACAAGAATGGCTTGACGAAATTGAATCAAAAAATGAGCCAGTTTCTGTGTATTGGACCAGTGATCAATTTGTCGACCTCTGCGCTGGCCCTCATGTTGACTCTACCGGAGAAATTAAAGCCTTCAAACTCCTCTCGATTGCTGGCGCCTATTGGCACGGTGATGAAAAAAATAAAATGCTCACTCGTGTTTATGGCACTGCCTTTGATTCTAAAGAAGCTCTCACCGACTATCTCAAACGACTCGAGGAAGCCAAAAAACGCGACCATCGCAAACTAGGCAAAGAACTTGATCTCTTTACTTTTTCCCCACTTATTGGCTCAGGCTTGCCACTCTACACCCCAAAAGGTGCTTCCATTCGCTTAAGACTCAACCAATATGTTGAAGAAGTACAATCTAAACTTGAGTTTCATCAAGTCTGGACGCCACAAATCGCTAAAGCTGAATTATTCAAAACTTCCGGACATTACGATAAATATAAAAACGATATGTTCCAAGTCATCTCTCACCATTCTGATGAAGAATTCTATCTCAAGCCCATGAACTGTCCTCAACACACTCAAATATACAGCTCAAAACCTCGTAGTTATAAAGATTTACCTATACGAATGACCGATTTCGCTATGCTTTACCGAGATGAAAAACCAGGAGAATTAAATGGTTTAGCTCGAGTTCGTTCATTCTCTCAAGACGACTGTCATATCTTTTGCAGAGAAGACCAAGTCGATTTTGAAGTCGATCAAATGCTAACCATGACCAAAGAAATCATGGACACTTTCGGACTCAAATATCGCTATCGACTCTCCACTCGCGATCCTAAACAACCAGAAAAATTCCTTGGTGATCCCGCTATGTGGGACAAAGTTGAAGCCTGGGCAGTAAAAATAATGGAACGAAATAACATCGAGTACTATGACGGACCCGGAGAGGCAGCTTTCTATGCTCCTAAAATGGATCTCATGGCTACTGATGCCCTTGGTCGAGAATGGCAGCTATCCACCGTTCAAATTGACTATGTCATGCCTGAACGCTTCAACTTAACCTATATTGACTCAGATGGCAAAGAGAAACGACCAGTCATGCTTCATCGAGCGATCGTTGGCTCTCCAGAGCGTTTCATGATGATCCTCATAGAACATTTCGCCGGTGCTTTCCCGCTTTGGCTTAGTCCTACTCAAACAGTTGTTATCCCCATTAGCCAAGATCAAACAGTAGCCAGCAAACTCGTAACTGAGAAGCTTAAAGAAGCAGGCATTCGAGCCGAATTATGGGATCAAGCCGAATCCATGCAAAAACGCATTCGCATTGCTGAAAAACAAAAAATCCCATACATGCTTATTATTGGTCAAAAAGAAGCCGAATCAGGCCAAGTATCCGTCCGCGCCCGCGGTCAACAAGACAGGGGAGTCATGCCTGTTGATGAATTCATCAAAAACACTAACGATCGCATCCACAACAAATCAATTGAGATTTAACTAAAGCATTTTCATTACCAAAAGGGGACAAGTCATTTTTTTGACTCGTCCCTTTCCCGCCTGGAGTAATCATGATACAATTCATCCCATGAGTAATCAGTTCTATCATGTAAATCACCAGATTCGCGAACCCGAACTTCGGGTCGTTGATCAAGATGGCAAACAAATCGGCGTTATTAGCAAACAAGAAGCCATAAGTCTTGCTGAAGAAGCCGGCAAAGATCTTGTCCTGGTTAACCCGAGCGCCAAACCTCCTGTTGCTAAAATTATTGATTTTTCTAAATTCAAATATCAATTGCAACAAAAAGAGTCAGAAAGTAAAAAATCCAGTAAAAACGTTGACATCAAAGAGATCAGATTTACCCCATTTATCGCTGAAGGTGATTTCAATAACCGTATCAAAAAAGCTCGAGATTTTTTAACTGATGGAAATAAAGTTAAACTTAATGTAAAATTCACCGGTCGGCAAATTACCCGTAAGGAATTTGGCGACAAAATCATTAATAAAGCTATTGAGCAATTAGGTGATATTTCCTCGATAGAGCGCCAACCACAGCTCTTAGGGAAAATGCTTATCGTTCAACTACAACCTAAAAAGACTAAATAGACAGCAATAATCGCAAACAGTAAAGAGGAGTCATATGCCTG
>QKAA01000033.1 GCA_003247275.1 bacterium
TTTTGTTCATGACTAAGAGATCAAAGGAGTTGGTTTTGCCAGCACATGAAGGGTAACTGGCAGGACAAAAATAGGTGCCGTTAATACCGGCAAAGGCTCCGTTTCGGGCAACATAGGTGGCAAGGGGAAGAACGGGACAATTATCAGCACAGTCAGAATCTGAAGCGGTATCAACAATAACTCGGGTTGAGCCTAAGTCGGCAGCCACCACATCAACCACGTAATCTTGGCCATCAACGGAAACTCGTTGGCGCTGGTAACCACTATCGGGAGGAGCGTTACTAACCGTGAGGCTAGCAATATCGATACCGGTGGTGGCTTGAGCAGCAATGATAGCTTGATCTATGGAGGTGTCGAGGGCGATTAGTTTTGATGCAGCTGAGGCATATTCAACTTTTGATAAATGGTCTAAAACAGTAGCAAATTCTTTTTCCACTTTGGTGCTGTTAATGGTTTTGCGGTTGTCAATTAATTTTTCGTAGACTTTGATACTATCTTGAAATACTTTTTCTGTTTCGGATAAATTTTTTTGAAGTTCTTGGTTGATTTGATATTGATCCTCGGCTTCAAGAGCAGCAAGTTTAGTGGTGGTTTCTTCAAGTTTCCCTTGAGTATCAGTCATGTTTGCTTGAAGGGAGAGCAATTCCTGTTGTTGAGCTTTGTTGGCTGCGTATCCTTGAAATAGGGCGGCCGCAATAATCAGAAATAATGCAACGAGACTAATAATTTTGGGAATTTTGCCGAGACGAATGCGAGGCATAGACTTAATATTGAAGGTTTTCATACTTATTTACTGTAACATGATTTAGAATAGTTGTATGTGTTTGGCATTACCGAAAAAAATTGTTGAAATATCTGGATTAACGGCCACATTGCAAGACAAGCGAGTGGTGCGATTAGATTTACTGGCAAAAGAGGATGTTACTGTGGGTGATTATGTTTTGGTGTCGGCGGATTTAGCAGTGGAAAAACTTTCAGAAGAAAAGGCTTTGGCAATGGCGGAAATTATGAACTGTGATATCGATAATGAAGTCTGATATCGGAGCCATCACCTGCGCCCGTTATGCCTTTGCGCCGAATTATTACCATTATTGTGGCCCGGATACTAATGGTTCTTTTGGAGCCTATGTATCTTCCTCTGAGGCAGATCCTAGACTTGAGGGCTACTTGGCTAAATTCGAAACTCTTTATCCATATTTGAAGGTAATTGCTGAGGCTAACTCGATTACTGATGTGTTTGACCCTCGGGTAGTTGATGCTTATTGGGTAGGTAATTCGCTCCTCAATCGGGTGACACCACAAAAAACATATACTGCTTTGGCGTTTGACCAACAACTTGAGAAGAGATTGAGTAAAAAAGAACTACAATGGTTGTACCCAAAAATTGATCAAAAAGCGAAACTACATCATTCATTCCATGTGTTCAATATTTTTACTCGGACTGGACACAACATGGTGGCCCATACGGTGGACACCATGGATCAGTGTCGAATTGGTTGGGGAAAGATTACCAATTCAAATGTCAAAACTCGAAAGTCAAATAAAATTACAGTGATGAGTCAGAGGTTAGTATATATAAATGGAAGATTGCAGTTTATTGAGACTAGAAGAGAAGTAATAAATCCGATCGAAAACTTGCGTTTAAAGGCGGGAGATTTAGTTAGTTTTCACTGGGGTTATGTCTGTGAAAAAATCTCGCAGCAACAGATGAAGAACTTAGAACAATTAACCCTTCATCATCTGGCTTTGGCAAATCAAACGATATAATAAGTAAAGGAGTGTATATGAAAAAAACCTTAATTAGTGTGTTTGGCAATGAAATCGATCCAGCAGACAACACCGCTGTCGCCTGTCTGCCGTTTTTAAAGCAGAAATTGCCTGATATTGAATTTATGTTGCAAGATCCGACAGAATCTCTCACTCCATTAGGTGATCCATGGATTATTGTGGATACTGCTATTGGAATTGAACATGCAACCATGATTTCATCGCTAGATGATTTAGAGCATGTTAAGGGTTCGAGCGTGCATGATTTTGATGTGTATATGGATCTGCGTTTACGACAAAAGATTGAGAAGTTGCCAGATTTGAGAATTATTTTGGTGCCTCAAGGTGATGATCCGCATCACGCAACTGATCACATTGTGGAATATATTGAAGAAATCGTGAAAGAGTAATTTATGAGAGTTTATTTTGTCAGACACGGCGAAAGTGAAGGGAATGTAATTGATGTGGTACAAACTCCCCAAACCCCGCTTTCCGATATTGGTATTGATCAGGCCCGAATGGTGGCTTATCGGTTCAAGCGTATATCGATAGAAACTATTATCGCGAGTGATTATAAGCGGACACAGCAAACAGCGGAGGAAATTTCTAAGGTTGCTCAAAAAGAAATTGTGTTCAGTCCCCTGCTTCGTGAATATAAACAAGCGAGTTGTTTAATGGGAAAGCACTATAAGGATCCCGAACTGATAAAAATAAGAAAGCAAATGAAAAAACATGAGGATGATCCAGGCTGGCATTATCAGGATGAAGAAAATTATTTTGATTTTGTTAAACGAGGTAAACAAGCATTAAAGATGCTAGCCAAAAGAGAGGAACATTCAATTGCTGTCGTTACGCACGGCTTGCTTTTATCACTGATGGGAGCACTCGTCCTGTTTGATGATCATTTATCTCCAGAAATACTTAATGATTTTCGGAAATTTCATATCAGCAACACAGGCATTACCATCATGGATTATGAAGATGATACCTGGTCACTAAAAACCTGGAACGATCATGCGCATCTAGGGTAATTTTTGTTTATTTTGCTTTTTTGAGTTTGAATTTGAGGAAGTGAGCGGCACAGGACATACAGGGATCGTAAGCACGGATTAATTTTTCACACTCAAATTGGAGTTTATCTTCAGTTAATTCCATGTTCTTGCCGATGAGCAGCTTCAAGTCATTTTCAATATTAATTTGATTCTGACCGGTGGGCACAATAACGTCGTATGATTTGATTTTGTCATCTTCAACCACGGCATGATGAAAGAGCGTTCCGCGCGGGGCCTCGATAATGCCGATGCCTTCACCCGATTTTTGGGTGGCAGCCACGGCTGGCTGATGATCAAAATTGCCGGCTTGAAGTAGGTCCATGGCTCGATCAATTGAATCTACAATTTCAATTGCCTGAGCCACGTTATTGTCATAAACGTTGTTTGAAGGGAATCGACTGAGGATATCAGCCAAATCTTTTTGAGTATTGGGGTGAAGTATCTGTTTATTAATATTGACACGAGCTAGTGATCCAACCATGAAATCTTTACCATCAAATTGATAGCCGGAAGCTTGGGAATAAGGAATGGCTACGTGTTGCAAATGTTCGCGATATTCAGTGTCTGGAATAATGCGACCTTGATTATCTTTGAGGGTATGACTAAATAAATAATCGTAGTGATTCTCACCAGTGAGAGCTAAGTAGCGATTGTTTCTGACTAAGGAGAAATTTACATTTGAGAATAAATTGACTAACTCAATGGCGATGGGTCTGACGGCAGTTAGTTCGGCTATTAAATTGGGAACTTCCTTAAGATCAACTGCTTTGGTAAAACCACCCACTACCATGTCAGGGGCATGCACAGCTCGACCACCAGCAAAAATGGCTAGGTGATTACCGGCTGCTTTTAATTTGAACAAATTTTCGATCATGGTTTTTTGAACGGGGTCGTTTTCATCAAAGTCGAGCAGAGAATCAAGGTTATAAAGATCGGGAATCACAAAAACGATGAGGTGGAGAGCGTGATCGCGAACATATAAACCGGCATTAACTAATTCTCTGCGGGTAAGGGTTTGTTCACTAACTTGAATACCGAGAGCTTGTTCGACAGCTTTGAGTGAGGCCATGATGTGTGAGTTGGAACAGGTGCCACAAATGCGTGACAGTAATGAAGGGGCGGCAACAGCAGGTTTCTTTTCGACAGCTTTGGTATAAAAACGCTTGAAATCGGTAATGGCAAAACGACACTTAGTGACTTGTTTGTCTTTTACTTCAACATCAAGGCTAGCGTGACCTTCGATTTTAGTGATTTGTTTGACAGAAAAGGCAAAATTATCGTGATGCATGTTTAATCCTTATTGTTTAAGTGTGATTGGTTGATGACCGAATTCGGCAAGGACGGCGTTAACCGCGTTCATGAAAGCGGTTAAATCCATGGGACAACCAGTTACCTGCCCATCGATGGGAATCACGTCGGCTACTTTTAAGACTTTTTCACCAAAGTTAAATCGTTCGATAAGAAAGTTTATTTCTTCTTGCTGTTGTGGATCAAAGGTATTTCGTTGAGCAGAGGGCATACCAGTGCAGGCGCAGGAACCAATAGCGATCACTTTTTTTGAACGTTGGCGTAATTTCTTCATGGTTTCAGCATGCTCATCACAGTTAGCAGCCCCTTCAACAAAAACAATGTCTAAAGGAGTAACTTGATCTCGGTTGCTTGATAACACGGGAGCGTCGATAAAGTTAAAATGAGCTTTGAAATCAAAGAAATAATCGTTTAACAGCTCAGCAAACATGATGGTATTGTCTTCGCAGCAAGCGAAAGAATACCAACCGATGTTTAGTTTAGAAATATTGTTAGCCATAGGGACAGTGTAGCTGAACTTAGGTGAGAGATGCAATTGTCCGATCAAGCCGATTTATACAGGTTTCTTTACCTAGCAGGTGGATGACGTCAAATAATGGTGGGGTTGCAAGTGAATCGGTTAGCGCAAGGCGGATGGACATAAACGCTGGTCTTGGTTTTAGGCCGCTTTCTTGTTGAACTTGGCGGAGGGCTGCCTCGATTGATTCGATAGTCCATTCAGAATTATTAGTAAGTGTCCGTTTGACTGTTTCTAAATATGTTTTTAATGATGCTGTTTCTGTTTTGGCTTCTTTGAGTAATACGGCAGAATCAACTTCAGGTTCACGGAAGAAGAAACTGGTTAAACCTTCAAGTTCGGCTAAGGTAACTAGGCGCTCTTTGATCAAAGGAATAATTTGTGAAAGGAGTTCATCTGATAAATCCTCAGGCTTAAATGGTTTTAGTCGGTTGATAAGCTCGCTGTCTGATAGGGAACGAATCCATAAACCATTGATCCAATCTAGTTTTTTGAGATCAACGATGGGACTCATGATATGAATATTGTTGATATCAAATTTTTGGATTAGTTCATCCATGTTGTAGATTTCTTGCTCGTCAGGATGGTTCCAAATTCGGCTGGCTAAGAAATTAACCACGGCTTCCGGTAAATACCCCTGTTCTTGATACCATTTAACTGAAGCATGACCGTGCCGTTTGGATAATTTAGATTTATCGGGATTTCTTAACAGCGGAGTGTGAAGGAATTGAGGTGGCTGCCAATCAAAATAGCGATAAAGAAGAATATGTTTGGGTGAAGAACTAATCCATTCTTCACCACGAACCACGTGGGTAATTTCCATGAGATGATCATCCACCACGACGGCTAAGTGATAGGTGGGAAAACCGTCAGATTTAACAATGACTTGGTCATCAACTGTGTTGGAATCGAACGAGATTTCACCGCGGACAATATCGTTTAAGATAATGGTTTCATTATCGGGAATTTTCATGCGGATGACGTGGGGTTCAGTTTCAGCTCTGCTTGCTGCTTCTTTGGGATCAAGGTTGCGACAATGGCGATCATACATCGGGGGCAAGCCGGCAGCTTGTTTTTCTTTTCTGACAGAGTCAAGTCGTTCGGGTGAGCAGAAACAATAATAGGCGTGGCCAGCGTCGATGAGTTCTTTAGCATGTTGGTGATATATATCTAATCGTTCCGATTGGCGATACGGTCCATAGTTTCCCCCATGAACAACACTTTCGTCGGGTTTAATGCCGATCCATTCTAGGGACGAAAAAATTGCCTCTTCTGCACCTTCAACAAATCTGCCTCTGTCAGTATCTTCAATTCTGACGATAAATTGCCCTTGGTTTTGTTTGGCGTAAACATAATCGAGCAGGGCTTGAAAAATGGTGCCGACGTGAGGAAAGCCTGTGGGAGAGGGGGCGATGCGTGTGCGTGTGGTCATGGAATTAATTATTCTATAAGGATATTTTTAATTTTTTGTTTTCTCTTGCATTCTACCAGAGGCGGAATGTATACTCAATCATGAAGGAGTCATTTAATGACAGCATTGCGTCGTGCAGCAGAAGTGAGCCAGTTGGTGATTAAGTGGGGTGGAATTGCTATTGTGGCATTGATGGTTGGTCGGTTGGTTATTGGTGGATTGATAGATTGGTATAAAACGACTCATCCAAATATCCCTGAACCAACGATTGGATTTGGAATTTTGCCACCGATTGAATTTCCTGAACAAGAAACAAAACAGTTAGTTTACACGTTGGAAACAAAAACGGGAGGTTTGCCAACATTTCCAACTCAAGCTGATGTGTTGCTAATGGAGGCATCTCGACCTAATTTGTTAGCACTTGAACGGTCTCAAGCAGATGCGGAGTCACTTGGGTTTAAAGTTGAGCCGGAAAAAATCTCTGACACGACCTATCGTTGGCGATTAACGTCGCCCATGCCAATGACGTTAACGACTTCTATTTATGATGGTCGATTTATTTGGAAAACTGATTGGGCGTCTAATCCAAATTTTTTGACGGTCAAATCACTTCCATCTGAGTCTCAAGCAATTCGAGATGCGCGTGAGATTGTTAATAAAGTAACTGATCAGATGACAGATATTACCGGTGGCACAGCTGAAGTGACTTATCTTAAAGGGACAGGTGGAAGTTTTTCTGCGGCCAGTGCTTTAGTTGATGCTGATTTTGTGCAGGTGGATTTATTCCGATCGGCTTATGGTGAGCAGTTTGAGTTTGTGACACCACAAACAGGTCACGGAATTGTCCGAGTTATTATTTCTGGAAACACTAAGGCTGGGAAAATCATTCAAGCAATTTATAACTATTTCCCGATAAATTATACGGCGGTAGAGACATATCCACTTAAACCAGTGTCACAGGCTTGGGAAGAATTGTTGCAAGGAAGTGGTTATATTGCTTCAATTGATTCGACAGCGACTGAAGTGGTAGTGAGAAGTGTTACTTTGGGGTATTTTGACAGTTTTGAACCGCAATCGTACATGCAGCCGGTTTATGTTTTTTCTGGAGATGATGGTTTTGTAGCTTATATTCAGGCGGTTAAAGATCCGAAGGTGAGTACAACCACTGAATAAGTTGTTTGGTATCGTTAAATCTATCCTGACTTTGAAGAACAACAAAAATATAGTCTGTGTCGCGGTCAACATAAGTAACTAAACATTCACCTGAATTGTCGGTCCAGCCGGTTTTTATGCCTTTCACCCCTTCAATTTCATCGAGTAATTCATTGGTGTTTTCAAAGGAAAGGGTATATCTCTTATCAACTGAAGTAATTGAGCCTTGTTTTGAGGCGACGGTTTCTCTTAAAAATGGATTGTTAAGTAGCTTGATAGCAAGAGTGGCTAAATCAGCAGCTGAAGTGTAATGATAATTACTTTCAACGCCAGAAACATTAGTAAAGTGAGTATCTTTTAGTCCCCAACTCGTAGCCTGTTGGTTCATTTGCTCTACAAAGGCGTCGTACCCATCCGAATAATGGTCAGCGAGAGCAATGGCGGCATCATTACCGCTATTAATTAATAAAGCTTGTAGAAGGCTTTCAACGGTAAATTGGGAATCAACGGGAAAGTGAGTGCTTTTACCAATTGCCTGGCTTGACCTGCTGATAGTAACCACTTCATTTAAATCATATTTGGCGAATGCGGTTAAAGCGGTCATGATCTTAGTGGTGGAGGCGGGCATAAAGCGTTGATGAGGATTTCGGGCCGCAATAATGTTGTTATTCAGATCAATAATAACCACTCCTTGAGCAGTAATTGAGTCTGGAATGGGTTGATAGATCTCGCTTGATTGAGTTGCGGCTGGTGTAGCAATAGATTCAGTGATGGAAAGAACTATTGGAGCTTCGGCATTGGGTTGTAAATACAAGAAACTGATAATAAGACCACCAACCAGACTAATAATGAGGATTACGCTAATGGGCTTCATAACGGTTTGGCAGAATGCTTATTGCTGTTTTGTTTTTTCTTTGGGCTGAACGGTTGAAAGTCGAATATCAACTCGCTCCATATCTCTGGGGAACAAGGTGGCTTCACGGATATTTTTTAAACCCAAAATTTGCATGGTCATTCGCTCAGCACCAAGGGCAAATCCGGCAAGAGGGGGAACACCATATCTAAACGATTGGAGATAAAGTTCAATATCTTCTTCTTTAAGCCCCCATTTTTTAACATGCTCCAAGATGGTTTGATAGTCGTTCAAGCGCTGGCCGCCACTGGACCATTCGACTCCCCTCCCCAGCAAGTCGACACTGTAGGCGAATTCTGGCTCATCGGGGTCGGGGTAGACATAAAAAGGTTTTTTATCAGATAAGAAGTGAGAAATGAAAATTAAATCTGAGCCGTGGGTTTCAGCTGACCACTTGCAGATTTCGCGTTCATCTTCGGGAGATAAATCTTTTTCATTGCGGCAATCTCGACCAGTGCGTTTAAAAATTATTTCTTGAGCTTCTCGCAATTTAATCATGGGAATTTTGTCAGCAAGGTTAGGTAGAGTGGCATTAAATAATTTCAGCTCGGCTGCACATTTTTCTTCGACTTGTCTGAAAATGTATCTAACGACGTATTCCTGCATGTCTAACACGTCTTGATAGGAATCAATAAAACCAAATTCGGCGTCTAAACTGGTAGCTTCGGTTAAGTGTCTAGAGGTGACTGAGGGCTCAGCACGGAAAATTTTGTTGACAGAAAAAACGCGCTCGAAAGCACCAACGAGTAATGATTTGTACAATTGAGGACTTTGGGAGAGGTAGGTTTCGTAGTCAAAATATTTGACTTTAAAGACTTCAGCACCACCTTCAGGCACAGAAGAAATGATGGAGGGAGCTTGGAATTCTAAAAAGTCTTTGGCTTTGAGGGCTTCTCTGAAACTATCGATAATAACTTGTTGGACTTTAAAAATGCTTTTGATTTTTTTGTGACGCAGAACTAAGGATCGATAATCAAGCTGAATGGGCAATTCAGCTTCGATGTCTTCTTTACTCATATCAAAGGGCAGTTCAGCAGCTTTGGAGACTAACTCAACTTTTTCGGCTACCACTTCGACTGTGCCCGTTTCTAATTTGGGGTTGATCAGTTTTTCTGGTCTGGCTTGGACGGTTCCGGTAATATAAATAACATCTTCAGCATGCAAGCCTTCAACTTGGCTACCTTGGGCAAAGACTTGAACGATACCGGTTCTATCTCGAAGGTCAATAAAAGCAATTTTGCCATGATCGCGTTTGGTGTCGATCCAGCCTTTTAACAACACTGTTTCACCGATTTTTTGAGTTGTTTCCTTGATGAGGGTTCGTTCCATGAATAATTCTCCTGCTATTTTGAATATCCTTGTTTTGTTGATTTAAGTTTGATTATACTTGATAAGTGTTGATTTATGAGGATTGTTCTATTATAGTCTCCTCGTTATGAATTCTGAAAAAGAAAACCAACAGCCAGATCTTTTTGATGAAATTGTCTCTTCTGAAGAGAACATTGAAGATTTTCTCAAATGTTACCAGTGGCTTAAAGCCCAACTTGAGGAAATATCTAGATGTGACGAAACTGCTTTGTATCCAATAGAGCATGTTCCTAATAAAAATTAATCTTGCATGATTTTCACCTTCATGATTAAATACCTCTTGTTATGACTAACTCACAGAATCGTCAAATTATTGTTGCCCAATTTATTACCCTTACCCAAGGCAGCGGTTTTGGTGGTTTACTTTAAAAAAATATAAAAAACATAAACAACCAAAACCCGCAGAAAGAAGCGGGTTTTTTTATGACTAAAGAAAGGAGGTGTATGGGTAAAACAGAGCAATATCAAGTTGCTAAGCCGTTGGACAGTGCGGAAGACAAAACTTTTTACATTGCTCCACAATTAGTGACACGATTGCAAAATACAAAAAAATTTAATAAAAGCACTATTTCTGAGTTGATTTTATATGGGATTAAATATTATCCTGAATTTATTAATTATGAACATTAATTTATAGGAGTTATTATGTGTAGACATGAAATTATGAAGGGGATTGATTGGAGTAACGTTCCTTCAACTGACGTCGATCCTGCTCCTTTTTCAACTACTGAAGGATTTACTCTGCCAACCTCTCAAGAAGCATCCTCAGCAAGCAGACATATCTTAGAGCAGCCTCCAACTATAACTAACGATGTATTTAATCGTGAAAAGGTTTCTAAAGCTTAAATCGCTGATTTAGTTTTTATATCTTTAACCATCAACTGGAGTTTGGTTTTACCTCTCCAGTTGTTTTGGTTTAAGGTGAAGGCAAGATCGACTGTTTCTTCGTTTTGAAGCTCCTCTAATTCTTGACCGTGGTTAAACCACAACGCTTCAAGCGGACCGTTGTTTTTGGTGTGAAATACTAACTTTAAGTGTTGATTGTCTTTGCCCATGGTTTGGATCCTATCGGGTGAGACATGAGTAATGGCAAGAATTGGTTGTTTGTTGGCAATGCCAAAGGGAGCAAGTCCGCTTATTTGCTGGTAGAGTTCATTTGTAATAGCGTCAAAAGTTATTTCCACATCAACATCGAGAGTAGGTTCAAATAGAGATGAATCTATCGAGGTGGCTGCTACTGAGAGGATTAGCTGCTTAAAGGTTTCAATTTGATGACTTTCAATGGAAAAACCGGCTGCCATAGGATGACCACCCACACCAACTAAGAGCTCTGATTGAGTTCGGATTAATTCGGTAATATTAACCCCTTTAATTGATCGAGCTGAGCCTTTGGAAACACCTTCTTTTTGACTAATAACGATGGCGGGTCGACTGAAAGTCTCGGTGAGTTTACCAGCAATGAGACCAATAACTCCCTCATGATAATCTAGACTACTCACCACAAGGATCGGATCTAACTTGTCTGGATCAATTTGCTCAAGAGCGTGGGTTAACATGTCTGTAGTTAAATCTTGGCGAGTTTGATTAGTCAGATGAAGCAATTCTGCCAGTTGGGCGGCTCGATCGGGATTAGTGGTACAAATTAGGCGAAGCGAATCAATGGCATGCTCTAATCTCCCCATAGCGTTTAAACGAGGAGCAATACCATAGTTAACATGATAGGTAGAGAGTTCTTGGTCAGTATTGATGTCTGCGGCATTAAGGAGAGCACGGATCCCTGGTCTTTTTGATTGAGATAAAGCCTTGAGACCAAATTTGGCAAAACTCCGGTTAGCATCCATCAAAGGCATCATGTCGGCGATGGTGCCGATAGCCAGTAAGTCTAAGGTTTGTGAAGCATGGGTTGGATTCAATTCTTTGGCTAGCATCCAAGCGACTCCAGCTCCAGATATTTTGGTGGTATGGACAATGGCTTGAGCGACGGGAAGGGTTTTACCTTTGGTATGGTGGTCGGTAATGATGAGGCTAATTTGTTGTTCTTTGGCCCACTTGGCGGCCTCATTGGCAACAATGCCGTTGTCGACGGTAATAATGAGTGGTTTTTCGTCAGATTTAATTTGTTTGATGGCATCTTTAAGTCCCTTTGATGAGATGCCGTAGCCATGTTCTTCCCGACTGGGAATGAAGGGAGTAGCTTTGGCACCGATTGAATGGAGTGTTTCCCATAAAATGCCTGTAGCAGTAATGCCGTCTGCATCATAATCACCATAGACAATAATAGGCTGATTACTATCGATGGCTTTTTGAATAATTTTTTTGGTTTTAGTTATCGAGTTTCTATCTATATCAACATCGGAAATTTGAATGTCTAGCGGATGAGGAGGATTTAAAAAAGCTTCAATCTTTGCCTTGCTATCGAGTCCCCTTTGCTTGATAATTTGCTCTACAATAGAGAGTGCGTGTTTAGATGGAGAGTTTGGTTCTGATAATTTTGGTGCAGTAGAATGAATGTGCCATTTCATAGGGCTCTATCATAACTCACGAGATTACGATTATGAAATTACTTTTATCTCAACCAGTTTTATTTGTGTTATGGAAGCTAAAGAAAGCGGGTTTTGACGCGTATTTGGTTGGTGGGGCGGTGCGAGATATTTTATTGGGCAGGCCAACAACTGACTGGGATGTGACAACGAACGCAACTCCCGATCAAATTCAGGAGGTATTTGAACATAGTTTTTATACCAATACATTTGGATCGGTGGGGTTGCCGTTTAGTGGTATGGTGGTGGACATGCAAAACGCGGGTTGGGCGATTGATTCAACTTTGGCTGTTGATCCAGCTTGGGAAAATCAAGTTATTGATGTGACCACATATCGATATGAATTTGGATATTCAGATAAACGTCGACCGGATAAAGTGGAATGGGGCAAAAGTTTGGCTGATGATTTATCTAGAAGAGATTTTACGATTAATGCTCTTGCTTTGACGGTTCACATTGAGCGATTGGAAAAAGAAATTTCAGAAACGAGAATGAGTGAGGTAGATGTTGAATTGACTGATCTCTATGAGGGTGAAAATGATTTGGCTAATCAGTTAATTAGAGCGGTAGGTGATCCAACGGAACGGTTCGAGGAAGATGCTTTGCGGATGATGCGAGCAATTCGTTTTGGGGCACAACTTAAATTTTCAATAGAACCAAGCACTCTTCGAGCTTTGCAAAAACAAGCTCATTTAATTAAACATGTCAGTTGGGAGCGGATTCGAGATGAATTAATGAAAATACTAGCCTCTGATTTTCCAGCGGAGGGAATTTTACTTCTTTTTAATGCAGGATTATTAACGCACATTTTGCCAGAGTTATTACCCATGCGGGGAATTAAACAAGGGGGCCACCATATTTACGATGTGTGGACGCACAGTATTGAAGCATTGCGTGGTTGCCCGAGTAGTGACCCCATTGTTCGGCTCTCTACCCTGCTTCATGATATTGGTAAACCGAGAACAGTCCGATATCAGGGCCCACGGGGAGTGACTTTTTATGGTCATGAAGTGGTGGGAGCACGGATGGCAGAGAAAATTGGTGAACGATTACGACTATCCCGAGCTGAAATTGAAAAATTGGTCATACTAGTTCGTTGGCATATGTTTTCGTATTCCAAAGAAATGACTGATGGAGCTATCCGACGGTTTATTCGCCACGTTGGCCTGGAAAATATTAACGACATGATGCTTTTGAGGGTTGGCGATCGAAAAGGTGGAGGCAGTAAAGCGACTTCGTGGAGGTTAAATGAACTTCAGCAACGAATTGGTGAACAACTATACGAGCCAATGAGCATTAAAGATTTGAAGGTTGATGGGGCTGATGTGATGGAAGTTTTAGCGATTCCTCCCGGGAAAAAAGTTGGCGAAGTGCTGGCGGTTTTATTTGATGAAGTGATTGAAGATAGCAGCAAAAATGATCGAGACTATTTACTCAAACGAATTGTTGAAGTGGGAAATAAAAAAGATTATTTTTCAAAACGCTTAGATAGGACAAGTAAGAGTGGAGCGGCGGTGAAGGTGGAAGAATAGGTGCCGGTAACTGTACCGACTAGAAGAGCGAAGACAAACCACTTGGTGGTTTCTCCACCCAAAAGCCACAAGGATAAAAGCATGAAGATAATCGTCATGGAGTTATTGATGGATCGAGCTAGAGTTTCATTAACGGCCTTGTTGATTAAATCAAACAAAGTGGCTTTGGGATGAATGCGCTTGCTTTCTCGGATTCGATCAAAGACCACGATGGTGTCGTGAACTGAAAAGGACATGATAGTAAGAAGCGCAGTCACAAACAAGGTGTCGACTTGGACGCCATAGAAATGACCAATCAAACTAAATACGCCTAGCACGACGAGTGAATCGTGAAGCATGGCAAGCAGGGCAGCTACACCGAACATAGCATTTTTAAAGCGATAGGCCATGTAGAGCAAGATGGCTGAGGCTGACAAGATAATGGCTACAACTGTTTTTCTTAAGAGTTCTTTACCTAAGGTTGGTCCAATGGTTTCAAAGCGAAGTTCTTCAACGGCGCCAAAACTTGTTTCAAGTGATTGTTTTAAAAGTTCGTTTTGATCTTTGTTAATGGGTTTGGCCCGAAGAAGATATGAGTTGTTGCCAGTTGATTGGATACTGGCAACTTCAATTTGAGACTCTGTGACTTGTCTGATTTCTGGCTCGGTTGGAATTTGTTCTGAGAATTGAATTTCGATGAGTGAGCCACCGGTGAAATCAATGGCGGGATTGAGGCCCCATTTCACTAGACTGACGACTCCAGGAACAATAACAAAGAGGGAAATAATAAAATAAATGACATAGTGCTTCATGAAGTTGATAGGTTTGCCTTTGTATTCCATAGATATGTCTCGCTTATTTTTTCGTGTTTAGATCCATTAATTTTTTAGGATGATAAAAAAGTCGCATCAGAGTTCGGGTGACGACAATGCCGGTAAACAAACTGGTCAAAACTCCTAATCCTAGCGTAAGGGCAAAGCCTCTGACCATACCTGAGCTATTTAAGAATGGCCAGTTGAGAGGATTGAACAGAATAAATGAGGTAATGAGGGTGGCGACGTTGGCATCTTTAATACTGTCCCAGGCTCGACCAAAACCTAACTCCATAGCGGTTTTAAAAGGTCGACCCATTCGCAGTTCTTCTTTCATTCGCTCAAAAATAAGGATGTTTGAGTCGACAGCCATACCGACAGAGAGGATGAAGCCGGCAAGACCAGGCAAAGTGATGGTGACTGGAATGAGCTTGTAGAGGGCCAGGGTGAATAATCCGTAGACAATGAGAGCAACATCTGCCAAAAAGCCTTTAAAGCCATAGAGTAGGACCATAAAGAGCATAACCATACCTAAACCAACCACACCGGCGGTAATGCTTTTATTAATTGATTCTGCCCCGAGGGAGGCGCCAATGTTTCGTTGTTCAATAATTTCGATGGGAACTGGCAGCGCTCCAGCATTTAATTGGATACTTAGATTGTTAGCCTCTTCTAGGGTAAAGCCGCCACTGATGACCGCCGAACCATCAGTGATATGACTGTTAACCGTGGGGGTAGTAATGGGATAATCGTCGAGGAAAATGGCCACGGGTTTACCAATATTTCTTTTGGTAATTTCAGAAAATAATTGAGCTCCTTCTTGATTGAAGGCAAGAGTGACTTGAGGGATACCTTGTTGATCGAATTCAACTGCAGCTTTGGTAAGGTGTTGACCGGAAAGTCCGGTTGGGATAAAGTCTGATAAAAAGGCTGCTTGGGTGGCTTCGGGATTTAATTCTCTAAAATCAAGCTGAGCTGTTTTGCCAATAAGCTCTAGAGCTTGATTAATGTCGGTGACCCCGGCTAGTTCAACCAAAATTCGGTAATCGTTATCGCCAACGACACTGGTTTGGATGACTGGTTCAGAAACACCGAATAAATCAATACGACGGGTAATGACATTTTTGGCTGAATCGAGAGCTAAACTTCTATTTTCTGGAGCGATATTAGTCATATCGGCCTGCAAAACCACGTGGGTGCCACCCTGAAGATCAAGACCTTTTTTGAGGTCGAAATTAGTAGTGATTTGTTTGCCAAATAAGGTGAAATCAAATTTGGGACGGCGAATGACGGTATCTATCTGAAATGAACCCAAGGAAGCTTTAATGGGAATACTGGCGGGCATGCTGATGACGGCAGCAATAAACGTAAGGGCAACAATAATAGTAAATAAACGGTTCGGTTTCATATATCTTTATGAATTTTATACCAAATTCAGTTGTCTAATGGAGAGGAATTTGTAGGTAATGGACCCAGATTCATAATCGATGGATACGTCAACTTTATCTCCAGAACGAATACCAGTTTTTCGGGCAAACTTTGCCGGGACGACAACAGCAATGGAGTTTCCGGTTCTAACGACTCGATTAATAATGGGGAGAGGTTGTTGATCTGATGCCATTTTAGATTATCTCCGGAGCAGTTTTATCGACTAAACCTTCTTCATCGCCGATGATCATGATTCTTGAGCCTGAAAGAATATTTAATAGGAAAGGATCGCGACGGTCTTTTCTAAAGATAAATTCGTCTTGAGTCATAACGGTATAGTTAATTTCTGTCTCGCGGCGTTTTTCTTCTTTTTTGATGAGAACATTAATGTTGTCTAAGTCGATATTGCCGACAATCAGAAGGTCAACTTCACCTTTGTCTCGAGTTTTGTTTTTGGCGTATTTGCCCGATATCATGGCAAATTTAATTTTGCCCAAGTTTTTGCGGTTGTCTCTAATGGCTAAACCAATGCCAATTGACTTGGCAACCATACTTAAGATGTCTTCGTAATAATCATACGCAGGATTTACTTGGTAATAGAGTCTGTTACCTCGTTTTTCTTTGATAACAATCCCCTTTTTATCAAGATGTTCCAATTCACGACGAACGGCATTAATTTCTTCACCACTAGCTCTGGTTAATTCCCGAACATATAACATTTGCTGAGGATTATCGAATAATAAATTCAGCACCTTATTTCTGACGCGGGATATGATGAAATCACGCATTGTGGACATACACTTCCCTCCTGTTTATATAACTATTCGGCAGTAAATCTCTCAAATTTATTGTACACCAAAAGTATACAAATTATTGGGCAGGATAGGAAACCATGGTGCTGGTGTCGACGACTGAAATCCAGATTCTTCCTGGATTAAAGCTGACTTCTTGACCCTTTTTATCGGTAAAGATGGTTCTATCAGTGCGACTATCCTTTTCCCAGGTAGCCTCGATGACTTGACCGTCTTGGAAAATGAGGGCATCACCATCACCAATGGTGGTGTAAAGCATGTGTTTTAAGGAATCAACTGGACCAATTTCCTTGGTGAAGAGAACAACAACGGTTTTTGACCATAATTGTTCACCAGTTTCTAAGTCGGTATGAATTTCACCACCAGTTGAACGTTTGTAGGTGTTGGTGGTTGCATCATAGTCCCAGCGAGCATCGAATTGCTTGTAACCGTCCCAGAAGTCATAGGCAACGGGGGTAACTGAGCCTCGGCTGGCTGCGGGAGCTTCTTCCTTGAATGACCAAGGTTCAAAGTTGTCTTGCCAATCAACCCCGTCTTGATCAAGATTGGTCCAACCGCGTTCAGCGCCAACGGCCCAGAGTTTTTCAGTGCGACCTTCGACACTGTGTTCGGTGGCCACCTGGTGACCAGTTCGACTTTCGTTGCGAATATAAGCTTTGGCACCAACTGAAAATTGATCTAAGTCGTTGCCGGTGCTGTAGCGCCATTGATATTTAACGAGTTGTTCGATGGCTTGGGCTCGAGTGTCGGTTTGACAGGGCCCCATGTTACCGTTGGGAAGTTTTTCACCGCTACAGTTAGCTCCGCCGACATGACCAAATAAGGGGGTTTCACCATATTCTGAAGCCCAATCGATAAAGTACGTGCGAACACTTCTGACTGGAGCAACCACCACATCACTTCTAGCTGCGTCACAAAGATACACTGCCATAAACCGAGTCACTCCACCTTCAGCAACAGCTTCATAAACTACATCTGCACGGTTAATACCTGAATGAGGTCTGGCGTCTGGACTATTTTCGACCATGATAGCTAACGGTCTTCTGGTTGCCCAAACGTCTGCCTCAGTTTTGGTGTACATGGCACCATTTAATGGACACATTTGATCTTTTGGTTCACTAGGATCGATATAAAGGCCGTCACCGGAATCTGTTAGAGCAGTGGCAGCTGATTCTTCGCCCGTTGCAACTTGGCTTGCAGATTTGGAAAAAATGGCATATGAGGCTCCGGCAGAGGCAACATATAAAACGGCACCAATTATCAGAACTGTCTTTTTTGTTAA
>QKAA01000086.1 GCA_003247275.1 bacterium
GGCTTGTCGATATCGGGGTCATCGATTATTGGTTGAGGTGGGGTTGGCGGAGCAACCGGCTCTGGGTTTGGATCTTTGACTGGTGGAGGAGTTTTGACAGCTGGTTCATCGGCGGGTTTTTGGGAAGCATCGCTCACTGGTTTGGGAACAGATTTGGCTTCTTGCTCCTTTTTCTTTTTGGCGATGGCAGCTTGCATTTGGGCTTTTAATTGAGCTTCTGAAGGCATGGGACTCCTTATTATATTTAGATGAGGATCATGAGTGATTCAGTGGTTTCGCCGAGCCATTTTTCAATGGGTTCAGGGAAATTGAATTCTAATTCTTTGATGATTTTAATAATGTCGTCGGCTTGGGCAGCATCAAGAATGTCGTGTCCGCCATTGGGGCTGGGGAAACGAATGTGTTTGATGGGAGATTTGTCGTCTTTAGTGTCAAATTCGTCGGTATCATATTCATCAATTCGGTCAAAATCACTGGAGGTATTAAGAACATCAGGGATGGCAAAATAAACGCGTTTGTTATGAATAGCAACGCGAATGGAGCGACCAAAGAAGGAGCGGCTTAGTTCAGCTTCACTAGAATCAACGCGAGGGCCGTCATCTTTTTTTGGTTTGACATTTTCGGCTCTTCTGCCCATAGGCTGGTAGATGGCTGGATGAGCGGTCATGATTTTTTTGGCAGGTTTATCATCACCTTTAGCAGCAGCGTTGGTTTTTTCAGGTTCTGGTTTTTTGGCTTCTTTTTCTTCTTTTTTTTCGGATTTCTTTTTGGCGATGGCAGCTTGCATTTGAGCTTTGAGTTGATCTTCAGATGGCATAACAAATTCCTTTCATTTTTGCTGATGACAAGTATGCTTTAGTTATTTGTGTGAGGTAAGTCTATCATAATGTTGGCCAATTGTCGGTATGTATGATTGTGATAAAGGAGGTTTATTTGGCGATGGGAGGTGGGGTTTGTTTGAGGTTGTGTTGAACGGGTTTAATTTCTTTAATCAGTGCTTGGTGGGCAGAAGAGAAGGCGCCTTTAATCAGATAGATAGCAATGGGAATGAGACAGATAAGTCCAGCGAAGGCAATGCCTAGGGTCCAGGTGAAGGAAGTGACAGTGCCGTTGGTGGCAAGTTGTTGAATGGCATAGAGTTGACCGAGTGCAGCAAAGAAAAAGAGAACGATGGCTTTAATAAAGGGGGAGATTTTAAGGTAGGAAAAACCCAGGACGAAAATGAGGGTGATGGCGATCGATTTAGCGGCGATGGCCACAGCAGAGAGTGGGTACATAGACAAATGAGTTTGTTGAATAAAGAGGTAGGGATTTTTTAATTTGAGACCAATGGGACCAGAAATTTGGTCAAGAACATAACTTAAAATAAGGAGACCGACAACAGTAATCCAAAAATAGTCTTTTTTCATACGCTTAATTTAGGTTTTTTTTGTTTTCAACTTCAGGTAATACATTATTCATGGGTTGGAGATCATGGATGTTTCGAGAAACAACGTATTGAGAGGTTTTGTCAGGTTTTATCTCCCAGGGTTTGTCGACATATAAGGTGTTTTTGGTGTTTTTAATAACGGTACGGATTTGCCCTTCACCTAAACCGCGAGAAATCCAGACATTAAAGCCGGTGTAACTATCTGGTTTCCAGGTTTGTTTAGCGTCTTTGAGAAGATCTTCTTTACTGCGGCTGACAACTCCGGTGACATCTTCAACTGGTTTGGGGAATGATTTACTTAAGCTCTTCAATTCGGGATTGGCTTTGAAGAATACTTCTGTGGGATACCATTCGGTGCGAGTTTTTCCCGGCTCACGTTTGGAGGCGTAGGTGATTTTGGCGTAATTGGGGTAAGAAGGATCAAAACTGACATCCATGCATTCGCGTTGGTTGCCGTTGATATCAATGATTTTCATACTCTCATTGTAAAGGGAGATAGGTAAAGAAACAAGAAAGGAGAGGTGGTTTAAAAGACGGTGTCGAAGTAGTCATAGGTAAGGGTGGCGCGGTCAGTCCAAGAGGTAGGAAAGTCAGAGGTGCCTTTGGCATAGCGATAGGACCCATTTTCATCTTCGCGAGAGATATACCAGGCTCCGGTTTTATGAACAAAACCATAATAGGCGGGGGCAGTAGCATCATCGATTTCGGAAATTTCATAGCCGTCGGTGGGTTGTTTTTCAGCCGGGTCGATGGCGTTGCCAGAGCTATCCTTGAGGGTCATAGCTCCAGGTACGGGCATACTGCCGAAAAAGGCAGCGTGAGCTTTATCGGTAAACATAGACATGACCAAGGCGGAGATGCCAGCGCCACCGATGAGTTTTAAGAAGAGGCGGCGATTCACATCAGCTATATCAGGATCATTTAGAATTTCTGGCTCGATAGCGTCATCGGAAGTCAGTGGCTCAATGGTTTGATTAGCGGGAAGAGCTAGGGTGGTGATGCCTGGTTCTTGTTCGTTTTCTTCGGTCGTTTCATTTTGATTAGTGAGAGGATTCTTGAGATTGCCAAGGAGTAAGCGGGCAAAATAGAACAGGGGAGGTAGATAGAGGAAGGCTAAACCAACATGGCGGATGCTGGTGGCGTTAATTAGACCAGTGGTGAGGAACAGAGAGATAACCAGAAGGTTGTAAATAATGACGGCACGTTTCATAGCGTTTTTAAGAGCAGGATCACATAACTAATGATGAGAAGGATAATACTGATGAGAAACAGGGGACGACGTTGACCCAAGAAGGATTGAAAGGAAAAGTTGCTGAGTGGCTGAATGGCTTCGGGTTGAATAAAGTCTTCGAGGGCTTGCTGGTTGCGCATGTGGTAAAAGCGTTTAAGACTTTGGAGTAAGAGAAAGGTGGGGATGGGGAGGAGAAGAGCAACAGAAGTGAGGTTGGTAACGGTAAAACCAGAGGAAAGAGCGGTAATAATGAGACTGACTGAAAAGACGAGGGTATACCAGTAAAGAAGGCGATCAATGGTAGTCATATGTTTTTACCTAGGTGGATTCGGGCTTACTACCACCCGATTGATAGGCAAGCAAAATGCTAATAGTTAAGATGAGGAGGCGGAAGAGCTGACTTAAGGGAGTGATCGTTTGAGTCAGAGCAGTTTCAAGAATGGTAAGGATGATGGCGATAAGAATGAGGAGTCGAGTTAGCGCTAAACCGAGGGGGGTTTTATAGCGGGGAGCGGGAATGGCTTCGGTGGAGGTTGAGATTGTGGGGACAGGTTTAGCGACGACTTTTTTGGGAGTAGTGGGGACGGAGGTTGGGGGAGCGAAGGTGCTAGTAGGGGTGGAGGCGCTAGGTTCTGGTTTTTTGGCGCGATTAGCATTGGTGAGAGCTCTGGCAATGGCAATTTCAGAGACTTTGGTGCCCAAAAACTCTTCGATGGAAGTGTGAGGGATACGGAAGCGACCTTGTTTGCTGTTGCCGCGAGTGGATTTGAGACGATTTTGATCTAAGAACTTATAAATACTATTAGTGGAATAGCCTAAAATGGTAGCGGTTTGTTGGACAGTGTAAAAACGAGCCATGATTTTAGTTGTTTAATTGATAAAAGTTTGGTGTTTCATTTTCTTACTAGTTTTTGGAAGTTACTCCAGGTTTATAGTAGCAAAGTTTACAACTTTTTAACACTGTGGAAATTGGTATGGTTTGCCTGGAGAGGCCGAGAGACATTTTGGAGATATTTGTCATTTAGCAGACAAAATGTAGACAGTGATGAAAAGAAGAATGTTTTGAAATGGAGGAGTCTTTATTCGGTGAATAGAGATTATTTTGAATAATTGTTAATTTTTTATTTTCTTATGTCACTAAGCATTATTCTTCTCCTTTCATGAGTGAATATTTATCTCCTTTTGTCACCAAAAGGAGCAAAAGTGTTTTTCATAACGATTCTTTTCTATTTCTCCTTTCATAAGTGAAAGGAGCAAAGCTTTGACTTAAGACGCACCATCAATTCAGGATTCTTGTTTTCCCTTCATAGCTATCGCAGCTAACTTGGGCCAGGAGATTCTCTCTTGGCTGTCAAACAGGAGCTGCGTTTATATCGGAATTCATTCCAACAAATCTTGAGTTGATGTGCTAATTAAGTCATTAAAAAGAGAAACACTCTTGTTCAAAGTCACTCAAATGAAAAAGTCGGAGATAGTGAGACAATCTTTAGTTTATGAAGTTAGGGTTTTTTGTAGGGGATGAAGGAACCACTCCAAAGGGCCATGGAGAATTCAAGGAGCTGTTTTTTATCGAGGAGAGGAAAGAGGGTGGCCCAGATTTTGTCCCAGGTGCCATCTTTAACCCAGGCGGTATAACGACGCCAGCAGGTAACGTAGGCCCCGAAAGTAGAGGGTAAGTCAGCCCATTGGCAACCATTTAAGAGAACATAAAAAATGCCGTTTAACGTCTGGCGATCATCAACCCGAGGGCGACCACCTTTTTTAGAGGTTTTGACTGTGGGCAAGATGGGTTCAATGGCTTGCCATTGGGTCTGAGTGAGTCTCATAGATGGCTTCATGATAGCAGAAGTGAAGGTTCAAATCGAGTTGCTGATTTGCTGTTTTGAAATTAATGTTTGATTGATCTAGGGCTATTTTTACTATTGATAATTTGTGATTATTGCCGTTTTTTAGCGTTTTTTAGGTTTGATTCGACGTCCAAGTGGGAGATTTTTATGCCATTCCTTGATTGGCAGCTTTAGTGTGCTTTTTGGTTAAGCAGGTGACTTCATTGGTTGCTGGCAGAAGCATTGTTGTATATGCCAAAATAGCGATTTGATTTATACATCGAAATAATTATTGATTTTTGCCAATTGCTAAAATATGCC
>QKAA01000080.1 GCA_003247275.1 bacterium
ATCCATTTGATAAATCATTTTCTTAATGATGGGAATGGGATAAATGATTTTTAAAAGGAGAGCTTTACCTTTTGGACTTCTGAAGAAAAGGATGCCTGAAATTAAGACAATGAAAAAGCCGATAACAATCTGAATTCGATATTTTGATAACGTCAGACTGGACTCAAACATAACTCTAGTAAAAGTGGGGATGGGGACTGACATGCTTAAAAATACTTTACCGATTTGAGGCATAACGAAAAACAGCATGATGCTACCAATGCCCAACATGGCAGCGAGAATAAAGGCTGGATAAACAAGTGCCCCTTTTATGGTTTGATTTAGAGCATATTCTGCCCGAATTTTCTCTTCGAGGTATTTGAAGGCTTCGGCAAGGGTGCCGGATAATTCCCCTGCTTTGACTAAGGCTAAGAAGAATTCATCAAAGACTTTGGGATAAAGGGATAGCGCATGACTTAAAGGCTGACCTCTTTCTAAATGATACAGGACATCATTTAAGATTTGTTTCATGACAGGATGTTTAGCTTCGTCTTTTAGGACGCTAATACCTTCAGTGAGAGATAATCCGGCAGTCAACATGGTGGAAACATAGCGGCAGAAAGATATTTTCTCAATAACCGGGAGTGAGCTTTTTGAGTTTTGAAGTTGAGTTTCTGATTGAATGCTGATTGGTTTTAAACCTTTTTTTTGCAATTCAGCACTCACTTCTCCTGTGGTGGGAGCAGTGACAGTGCCGGTTTCAATGTGATTATCTTTGTCTGCGGCTTTGTAAGTAAATGTGGGCATAGTTTTTTATTCACCAGTGACACGAATAACTTCTTCAACCGTGGTAATACCAGCACTAATCTTGTTGATACCATCATCAACCAAACTGACCATCCCCTGTTTGATGGCATGATCATGAATTTCTTCTTCGGAAGCACGTTTATTAATTAACTCCCGAATAGTTTTATCAACTTCAAGAATTTCATAAATACCAACTCGGCCTTTGTAACCGCCATTATCACATTCGGAACAACCGGCTCCAGCAAAGAAATCAGAGGTTTGAAGGTCTCTGCCTGAGCGTTCTTTTAGAACTTCAAGCATTTCGGCTGATGGTTCAATTTTATGGATACAGTTGGTGCAAATTTTTCTGACTAAACGTTGAGCAATAATAATGTTAACGGTTGATGCCAACAAGAAGCCTTGGACTCCCATATCTAAGAAACGAGGGATTGCCCCTGAGGCAGAATTTGTGTGCAGGGTGGAGAGAACTAGGTGACCAGTTAGGGCTGAGTGAATAGCAATCTCGGCAGTTTCGGTGTCACGAATTTCACCAATCATCATGACATCGGGATCGTGACGGAGCAATGAGCGCAACCCAGCTGCGAAGGTGAGACCAGCTTGAGTGTTTACCTGAGTTTGATTAATACGACGAACTGAATACTCAATTGGATCTTCAATGGTGCAAATGTTAACTTCTGGTCGGTTGAGTAAGTTAAGAATTGAGTATAGAGTGGTGGTTTTACCTGAACCTGTTGGACCGGTAACCAAAATCATACCGTGGGGGCGTTGAATATTTTTATGAATAAGCGGTAATGACTCGCCCAAGATACCTAGTTCTTCTAAACTTAAAGGTCTGGCTGATTCTGGCAAAAGACGCATGACAATGTTTTCACCAAAAAAGGTGGGCAAAATTGAAACACGAAGCGAAATGAAATCATCGTGAACTTTAAATTTAAAACGACCGTCTTGAGGGATTCTATGTTCATCAATTTTAAGTGATGAAAGAATTTTGATACGGGCGACGAGGGCAGGATGAATAGCTGGGGGCAAGACTGCAATGTCGCGTAATAGGCCATCGATACGAAAACGTATAGCCAAACTATCTTCAAGCATATTCAGATGAATATCTGACGCTCCTTCGGCAACGCCATATTCGAGGATTGTATCTAAGATTTTTATGACAGGAAGGTCTGAGGCGCTTTCTTCAATGTGGCTTAAATCAATTTTGGTCTTACCGATATTTTCTTCAATAATACTTTTGAATATGTTTTTGATGCTGCGTTTGTATTGACCGATCGTTTTAGCAAAATCAGCTGGGGTTATATAAAAAGGAACGACTTGGCGATTGGTTTTGCGTTTTACAAATTCAAGAGCTTCGATATCACTGGGATCTTCCATGCCAAGTTGAATTTTTTCTTCTTCAATAGCAAAAGGAATAACTTTAAAAGAAAGGGCGGCTTGCTCTGGCACAAGTTCTAATACTTCCAGCGGAATAACTTTGTTAGATAGTTGGGCGTGGGACACTTTGTAATGTTCAGCAATGAGTTTGCCTAAGGCATCTTCACTGATGAGACCACGAAAAACTAAAATATCAGTCAGAGGCTTTTTGAGATCGTCAGCTGTTTTTTGAGCGGCAGCAAAATCTTGTTGAGAAATAAAACCGGCTTCGGTAAGAATTGTTTTTAAGGTCTCGGGCAGGAGCATGGTTTTTATTGATCCATATTATTGTTTTGAGTAGGTGGTGCTGATGTTTGCTGAGGTGATGCGGGAGTTGTCGGTGTTGCTGGTTGGGTGGCGGATGGAGCCGCCGGTGGAACGGAGGTGGGGACTGGGGTTGATGTAGGGATTGCGGTCGGCTGAGTAGGAGCGGCAGCTGCTGGAGCCTGAGCTGGTTCAACTGGCGCGGCAGCTGGTGCAGCAGCTTGGGGGAGGAATGACTTGATTACCTCAACTAATTGAGTGGGGGTGGTGTCAGTTTTATTTAAATATTTTGAAACACCGAGGGAAGAGAGTCGGGAAATTTGCTCATCATTGACAACAGAAGAAAAGACAATTTTGATAATGGAAGCATATTTAGGTTGAGAGTTGAGATATTCCAAAAAAGAAAAACCATTCAGTTTGGGCATAAGCAGATCAGCCACGATTAGTTGAGGGCTAAAAGTGGATAATAGCTCAATGGCGGTCTCTCCATTATTGGCTGTTTCAACTTGATGACCGTCAGCAGTGAGACGAGTGCTGTATAACTTTAAGAGGACTGGATCATCATCGATTAATAAAATATTTGCCATAAATTATTTTTTCTTGCTATTGCTACGGGAACGATACCATTTTTCCAGGACTTGACCAACTACGTCTTTGGTGCCGAATCCAATACTGATACCAAAGGCTAATGCTAGGGCTGCAACAAAGCTAATAAAGAGCGTATTGATGAAGAAAGAGGCAACTCCGATTTCAGCTAAACTCATTAAAATAAAGAAACCGATGACGACGTAACTGGCAATTTTGCCACTTAATCTAGCGGTGGCAGGATCAACAGCGATGACTGCTTTCTTTACTAGTGATTCAACTACTCCAGCTAGAACAACGCCAATAATTAAGATGACTAAAGCGGAAATAAATGTGGGCAATATACCGGCAATATTTTTAAGGAAGGTGGAGATGCCGACTAAGCCTAATAAATCAAAGGTGAGAATAAAAGTGAAATAAAGTACGACGTATCTACCTAATAGGCTAATAATAGAGCTGACCCCTGATTGACTTTCTTTAGAAATGGTGATGCCAAGACCGAATGAATCAATGAATTTTTTTAAACTGAAAGATGCAAAAATCTTTTCAATGGTTTTTCCCACGTACTTTGAAAACATTCTGCCAAGAATAAAGATGAGGATAGCAACGAGAAATCGAGGGATGTAGCTTAGGACAGCTGCCAACACTGAAGAGACGAATATATCGAAGTTAAATGTTGAAAATAATGAATTAAGTTCCATGTCAAAACCCCCACTAAAGTAATTCTTTTTTACGTTATTTTTTCATTATACCTCATTATCGACTTCTCATAAGCCTGGAAATGGTATAATTTGTTGCTCTTTACAATGAGTGGAAACAGGGTGATCGCTCTTGTTTTACAAGAGAGGAAAGTCCAGACAACAGGAAACACGGGAGCAAGCGTAAGCTTGCGCGTATAAGGTTTACCGAAGCGCCAGTTAGAGCAACAGTGACGATATCTTTAGGCTTCATCGCTTGAAGAGGTGAAACGGGCAATCCTCCCGGTTGCAACCGTAAATTGAACCGTTTGTAGGATGTTTCCCCAAGGTTCAAGGTTCGGGCATAGACAGATGATCATCTAAAACAGAATCTGGCTTACTCGTCTCCACTCAGTAAAGGGCTATTCAATTTGGTCTTTGAGTTCGTATAGTTTCACAAAAGCAACTTTGGCTACTAAGAATAAGGGGATACCCAGGGCGGCGCCGGCAACTCCTGCTAGTCTATAGCCAACCAGCAAGAGAATGATGGTAATGACAGGACTTAAACCGACAGTTTGGCGCATGACCATAGGAACAATGAGGTTATTTTCAAGTTGCTGAATAACAATATAGAGGAGCACAACTACCCCAGCCATGATCGGAGAGATGGTGAAATAGGCCACCGCGATGGCGGGCACAGCAGAGAGAGTTGGTCCGATATTGGGCAATAACTCTAAGATACCGGCGACTATAGCTAAGGCGAGGGCGTATTTTATTCCAAGCAAACTCAAACCAATGAAAGTCATCAATCCAACAACGAGCATTAAAATTGATTCTGCCCTGACCCAACTGCCAATCTCATTTTCAACTTGAACGATAAATTTTTCAGCTTTATCAGCTTTAGCTTTGTCTTTGTAAATTGTTTTGAGGTGTTTATGGAGGTGTGCTCGCTC
>QKAA01000087.1 GCA_003247275.1 bacterium
AATTACCTAATTAATAGATTCTAAAAGCTACTAGTTAATTGATAGATTGGCATCAAGATTGCCAATACCAAAAAAGCAACTCCCAACCCCAATATAACCATGATAAGTGGTTCTATCGCAGTCGTCAAATTCTTGATTGCATGTTCTGACTCAGATTCAAAATAACGCGCCACCTTTACCAATATTCCAGATAACTGACCCGTTTCCTCACCCACTGAAACCATTTGCGATAACAGAGGAGGGAAGACTTGCTCTCTTGCCAACATGGTAGCCAAAGGCAGCCCTTTCTCCACTCCCTCTGCCGTCTCCACCAATGACCGTTCAAACATAACGTTGCCTGAAGTTTTAGCCACAATTTCCAGTGCTTCTAAAATTGAAATCCCTGAAGCAGTTAGTAATGCTAAAGTTCGAGTAATATCTGCCAACGCCACTTGAGTTCTCAACTTACCGTATACTGGAATTTTTAGCACGAAATTATCAATCTGTTCTCGACCGACCTTCGTCCGATAATACCGCCGCAGCATGAAAACGCCTCCCCCGATTGCCGCCAAAAACATCCACCAAAACTTCTGAGCAAACCCAGAAACCGCAATCAATATCTGAGTAGTAATCGGCAATTCTGCTCCAAAATCATCAAACATCTCTGTCAATTTTGGAATCACCACCACCATCATTACCACCATAACGATCAACATAACCACCAACACAATCACTGGGTAAATCAATGCTCCCTTAGTTTTAGCTGCAAACTCTCGCTTTTTTTCCTCAGTTTCCGCCAACTTCGTCAACACCTCGTCTAACTTACCTGAAGCTTCACCTGCCCTAATACTTGCGATATAAACTTCAGAAAAAACTCCTTTTCGAGCTGCCATTGCGTCAGCGAAACTTGCTCCTCCTTGAATATCTCGAAGCATTTCGTTTAATACCTTTATTAGTGCTGGCTTAGATTGAGATTGTAATATTGATAACCCATCAGACAAAGGTAAACCTGAGTTAATCATGGTTGACAACTGTTGAGTGAAGGTCACAATGTCTTGACTACTAATCCTATTATTGAATCTTGCTAGTAAACCACTATTAGCCCCATCCACAATCGATTCCAACTTAATTACTACATAACCCCGATCCCTCAACACATTCGCCGCCGCGTGTGTATCTCTCGCCTCAACCTTCCCCTTAAGTGTCTCTCCCACCTGATCTTTAACTACATAGTTATAAAGTTGCATAAATCACTAAACCGCTAAATTAATCGGTCCTCCCTTTTACTAACCGATTGAGTTCTTCTGGTCGCAAGGCATACTGCTGGGCCACCTGCATTGACAGTTCTCCTTGTTTCACCCAAAAGGCCAAACTTGCCTCTAAACTCATCATACCTAAATCGCCGGATGTTTGTATAACGTTATCCAGCTGATGTGTCTTTCCTTCACGAATCGTATTTTTGACCGCCGGAGTCGCCAACAAAATTTCCGTCGCTGGCAACCGTCCACCTTTTGTTGCTGGCAATAACCGCTGAGCCACCACTGCCTCTAAGGCGTTTGATAGCTGCATTCGAATTTGTGGTTGTTGGTTTTCAGGAAAGACATCAATAATACGATCAATCGTTTGTGCTGCTGAATTAGTATGTAATGTGGCTAATACTAAGTGACCTGTTTCTGCCACTGTTAATGCCGCTGAAATGGTTTCATAATCTCTCATTTCACCCACCAACACCACATCTGGATCTTCTCGCAACACCGACCGCAACGCCACTTGCCATGAATGCGTATCACCATGTAATTCTCGCTGAGAAATTACACTTTTAATTGGACTATGCACATACTCAATTGGGTCTTCAATCGTCACAATATGCGCCGTTCGATTTTCATTAATCCGCTTAATGATTGCCGCCAAAGTTGAGGACTTACCATGACCAGTTGGGCCAGTTACCAATACAAACCCTTGTTGTAAGTCAGCAAACTGGTTATATACCGAAGGCAACCGTAATTCTTCAATTGTTCTAATTTGATTTGGAATCAACCGCAAAGCGGCTGCTAAATTTCCTTTTTCAAAATAGGCGTTAATTCGGAAACGTCCAGCATCTCCAAATTGAAATGATAAATCAATCTCTTTATTAGCAAGCAATAATTCCTTTTGTTGTTCAGACAACAAGCTCATGGTCAACAACTTCACTTCTTCTGGAGTCAGTGGCGTCGCATCGCTCGTTGCAGACACCAACTCTCCATCAATCCGCAAAAGAGGAGGGGAACCGACTACCAGATGCAAATCTGATGCCTGATGTTGACAGGTTAACTGCAACAATTCTTCTATCTTCATAAGATCAATCTCCTCCACTTGCTTGTTCATTAGTATTAGCTATTGGATCCTGAACTAAATCCATATCCGGCTGATCTTGCGGCGAAATTTCAGCCACTCTTAACACTTCCTCAACTGTGGTTATTCCCTCAAGTACCTTTAAAAATCCATCTTGCTTCATTAATACCATTCCTTCACTAATACCTTGTCGTTGTATATCACTGTCACTTGCCCGCTCCATAATCAGTCTACCAATTTTTTCGCTCACCGATAACACCTCATAAATTCCAATTCGCCCACTATAGCCCGTTCCACTACACTCCTCACATCCCACTCCTTTTGAAAATTGCACTTCCGTCGCACCTTTTTGCTGTGCCATCCATGCATCAAACAATGGACCCAATGCCTCTTTCACTTCCATTAATACTTCTTTTTGTGGCACATAAGTTGTCGCACAATGACTGCACACTCGCCGAACTACCCGCTGACCCATAACGCAAGTCATTGAAGAAGCTAACAAATAAGGCTCAGCTCCCATATCCAACAACCGCGGCAATGCTCCCGCCGCCGAATTAGTATGCAATGTAGAAAACACCAAATGACCTGTGAGTGATGCCTGAACCGCCAAATCTGCCGTTTCACTATCACGAATCTCTCCCACCATGATAATGTTAGGATCTTGTCGCAAGAAACTCCGCAAACCAGAAGCAAAAGTCAACCCCGCCTGATTATTAATCTGCACCTGATTAATTCCCGGCATGTTATATTCCACTGGATCTTCCAAGGTCACAATATTCACTTTTGGCGTATTAATTTTATGCAACGCCGAATAGAGCGTCGTCGTTTTACCCGAACCAGTTGGACCAGTAATCAAAATAATTCCGTGTGGCACTTGCACTGACGACTCAAATACCTTCAATGCATTAGCTCGTAATCCCAAATCAGACAATGACGGCACCTGCTGAGTTTTCTTTAATAACCGCATCACCACTTTTTCCCCATGCACCGTCGGCAACGTTGACACGCGTAAATCCACCTCTTCTTCACCCATCTTAAAAGTAAACCGTCCATCTTGCGGTAACCGCCGCTCATCAATTTTTAAATCAGCTAGAATTTTAATTCTCGACACCACCGCATCATGAACTCCACGCGGTAAGACTAACTTTTCATGCAAAATGCCATCAATTCGATACCGAATTCGCGTCTTTTCTTCTTGAGGCTCAATGTGAACATCACTTGCCCGACCCTTCATTGCGTACGTTAGTACTGTCTCCACAATTTTAGCGATTGGCGCTTCGCGAATCACTTCACCCAATTGCGATACATCCACCACTTTTTGATTCGCTTGAGTTGTATCTTTGAGCGCCTCGGTAACTTCCGTCGACAAACTTTGTGCGTATCGCTCGTTGATGGCCAAATCTAAATCAGATTCTGTCGCCAAATGGGGGATAATTTGATATCCCGTCTTCTTTTCCACGAAATCAACTGCTCGCAAATCCAATGGGTTGGCCATAGCAATTGATAAAGTCTTATCAGCTTTATTTAAACTAAACGGCAACAATTGGTACCGCCGAGCCACTCCTTCGGGAACTTGGTTTAACGCCTCAGGAGCAGCTCCCACCTCAGATAAATTTACATAAGGAATGTGATAATATTCCGCCTTTGCATGGGCCATTTGAACATCATTCACATAGCCCCGTTGCAATAAAATCTCTTCTACTTGTTTTCCAGTAGTAATACTTTCACCCACCACCTCTTTGACAATATCTTCGCTCACCACTCCCTGTTTCACCAAAACTCCCGCTAATCCTGAAATAGTTCCAGAAGAAGAGGCGCTCTGATGGGCAATATCGGTCGATTTAGTTTCTTCCTGAACCTTTACCGGCTGAGGCAACGCCTCAGTTTGTTCCACAACTTCATCTGGAACCTGAGGAGCTGGATCGGGTGGTGAAACAGGAGAAGGCTGAGCAGCTACCGCAGGAGCTACTGAATCCACACCAGAAGCTGCAAGTTGCGTATCAGACAATGCCGTCTGAGCTTGGTATGCAGGACCAGCAGCATCAGTCTCACGAAGAATCGTATTAGTTTGGGCAGGTATATCCATTAGTTACATAATCTGATAAGGTAAGGAAGCAAAAAGCACCTTACTTATCTTAAAACGTACTAAACGTTGTTAATTTAAAATAGTAAAGATATAGTACTATTCCATCATATGTCATATTTACCGTCAATTCTACTTCTCTCTGAAAATGTAGAAGATTTCTTAACCACAAACTTCAACATCAACCTCAGCACCAACAACCTCGATCTTCAAATTATCGAATCAGAAAAAAGTATTGGTATCAGCGACGTCAAAACCGCTCAAAAGTTTGCTCAATCAATTCCTGTAAAATCCGATAAAAAAATTATTGTGTTTAAACAAGCAGAAAAATTGACCACTGAAGCTCAAAATGCCCTCCTAAAACTCCTTGAAGAACCGCCCGCATATCTTATTCTCATATTAAGTTCTCAATCCACTCATCAATTCTTGCCCACCCTTATCTCTCGCTGCCAAATAATCAAGGGTAATCATCTCCAAAAAACAATCAAGACAACTGACGCGCAAGAATTACAACAGCTCTGTCAAAGTAAGATAGAAAGCCGACTCAATTTATTGCCATCAACTGCCAATAAAGAAGTGGCCATCGAATATTGCTCTCAATTAATTAATCAAGCCCGATATCTCCTTAAAAACGGATCTATCAAAACTGCCCACAACCTCGAAGTTCTTACCACCTGTCTCAATCAACTACACCAAAATGCTAATCCAACTCTCGCTATTTCTGACGCCGTTCTTCGTTTAATTCCCATCACATAAAAAAGAGAAAAAACCAGCAATTTTTCTCGAGAAACAAACAATAGCACACCGTAATCATCAGTTGCTAAACGCGCAAAGAGCCTGTTACAATGTCACCAAAAGAAAGTATCAAAAAATCATTTATTATTAAGAAAATGGATTGATCATTCAATCCATATTATTTTTTTGTCTAATAAGAAAAATATGCCAGCAGCAGCACAATACTCAGCCAAAGATATTAAAGTTTTAGAAGGGTTAGAACCAGTCCGCAAACGACCTGGCATGTATATTGGTTCAACCGATGGTCGAGGTTTGCACGAACTAGCCAAAGAAATTATTGATAACTCAGTTGACGAGGCCATTGCCGGTTACGCCAAAAATGTCTATGTCTATCTTCATGAAGATGACTCTCTTTCAGTTCACGATGACGGTCGAGGTATTCCTGCTGACATGCACCCATCTGGTGTTTCCGCCCTTGAAGTCGCTATGACCAAATTACATGCTGGTGGGAAATTTGAAGAAACAGCCTATCAAGCCTCTGGCGGTCTTCATGGTGTCGGTGCTTCTGCCGTTAACGCTCTTTCTACTCACATGCGAGTTGAATCCCGTCGTGATGGCAAAACCTACTACCAAGAATACAAAATCGGCACCCCATTATTCCCCGTCAAAATCACGACCGAAAAAGATCATAACGATTCTTTATCCGCCAAATATGCCCCCAACCTCAAAACAGGCACCTCTACTAAATTTTATCCCGATCCAGCTATATTTAAGACCACTACTACTTTTTCTTTTAAAACCCTAGTCGACAAAATCCGTGAGCGGGCCTATTTAGTTAAAAGTTTAACCTTCCATATTTTTGAAGAAAAAACTGGCAAAGAACTTCATTTCTACTTCGAAGGTGGTATTAAATCCTTAGTTACTCACCTTAATAAAAACAAAAAAGCCCTCCATGAACCCATTTATGTCTCTGGTAGTGCCACTATCAACGACATCACTATTGGTGTTGAAGTCGCTATGCAATATAACGACTCTTTCTCTGAAACAGTTCCTACCTTTGCCAACGTTATTAACACTTACGACGGCGGCACCCACCTCACAGGTTTTAGAATGGCCCTCAATAAATCACTCAAAGACTATGCCATCAAAAACCAACTGATTAAAAACGAAAATGAAGCCTTTACTGCCGAAGATCTCCGCGAGGGATTAACTGCTGTTATTTTCATCAAAATGCCCGCCAACGACATTCAATTTGAAAGTCAAACCAAAGCTAAACTCAACAATTCCGAAGCTCAATCTGCCGTCTATCAAGTAGTCAAAGATGGACTTGATGAATTCCTTGAAGAACATCCCACCGAAGCCAAACGAGTCACCGAAAAAGTCCTCCTTGCCGCTAGAGCTCGCTTAGCTGCCCGAGCTGCCAAAGACGCCGTCATCCGAAAAGGAGCTCTTGATGGAGCTTCACTTCCAGGAAAATTGGCTGACTGTCAAAGTAAAGAAGCTGAAGAATGCGAAATCTTTATTGTTGAGGGTGATTCAGCAGGCGGTTCAGCCAAGCAGGGGAGGGATCGTAAATTCCAAGCTATCTTCCCTCTAAGAGGTAAAATCCTCAATACTGAACGCGCCCGTTTAGATAAAATTATTGCCTTCGAAGAACTCAAAAACCTACTTATTGCTCTCGGTACTGGCATTAGTGAAACCTTTGATGCTGGCAAACTCCGTTACCATCGCATTGTTCTCATGAACGATGCTGACGTCGATGGCGAACATATCACCACTCTCGCCCTCACCTTTTTCTATCGCCACTTACCCGAACTGATTGAAAACGGCCATCTTTATGTTGCCATGCCTCCACTCTACAAAATCAGCGCCAGTAAAACCACCAAATATGCCTACTCCGACGAAGAAAAAGATAAAACTATCAAAGAACTAAAAGAGCTGTACCCATCAATCAAAAATGTCGATATTCAGCGTTACAAAGGTTTGGGAGAAATGAACCCAGAACAGCTCTGGGACACTACCATGAATCCCCAAACTCGCATGTTAAAGAAAATTTATCTTGAAGAAGCTCAGGCAGTTGATGAAGTCTTTTCAACCTTAATGGGGGATGAAGTTATGCCCCGAAAGAAGTTCATCCAAAGTCACGCCCAATTAGCCAATCTTGATATATAATCCAGTAATGATTGTAAAAAGGTAATACCAATAAATTTATAAGGAAACTATGGACATTCAACTTATTACTCTCTACGCTGCCCCGTTAACTGCGTTAATCGCTTTGGTGTATGGCTTTTACCTCACCAAAAAGGTGCTGGCCCTTCCTGAAGGTAATAACAAATTAAAAAGTATCGCCACTGCTATTCGCGATGGTGCTAGTGCTTACTTAAACCGCCAATTTAAAGTGGTTATTCCTATCATGTTCGCTTTAGCAATCATTATTTACCTCACTTTAGGAGCTGGCACCGCTGTCACTTTCCTTATGGGAGCACTTTTTTCCGCCGCCATCGGTTATTTTGGTATGTGGATTGCTGTCCGCGCTAATGTCCGCACCGCCAATGCTGCTCAAAAAGGTCTAAATCCCGCCCTCTCTGCCGCTTTTGGCGCTGGTAGCGTTAACGGTATGCTCGTGGTTGGTTTAGATTTACTTGGACTTTCTCTTATTTATATTTGGGCCTATCTCTCATTCATCGGTCAAGGTCCTGAAATAGTTGCCGCAGAAGCTAGCCGCGTTCTCGTTGGCTACGGTTTTGGCGCTGCCCTGCTCGCATTATTTATGCGGGTTGGCGGAGGTATCTTTACTAAAGCTGCTGATGTTGGTGCTGACTTAGTTGGTAAAGTTGAAAAAGGTATTCCTGAAGATGATCCTCGAAATCCTGCCGTCATTGCTGATAACGTTGGTGACAATGTTGGTGACTGTGCCGGTATGGCCGCCGATGTGTTCGAATCATATGCATTAACCATCATTGCCGCCATGATTTTAGGAGCCGCATTCTTTGGTATCGAAGGTATCGCTTTTCCACTTTTGGCTAGTGCTGGCGCTGCCCTCACTTCCATCTTTGGCTCCTTCTTTGTTAAGGCCAAAAACGATAAAGAAGATCCCTTAAATCCTTTAATGCGTGGCTTCTTTGTCTCCGCCTTTTCCGCTGTCATCTTATTCATGCTTCTAGCCATCTTTTTACTCGGTAATGCCACTGCTGGGTATGCCACTATTGTTGGTATTGTAGCTATGATCGCCCTCCTCTATATCACCAAGTATTACACCGGTCCCGGAGCTCCTCCCGTTGTTGGCATTGCTAAAGCCTCCGAAACTGGAGCTGGCACTAACCTTATTGCCGGTATGTCATACGGCATGGAATCAGCTTTCGTATCTGGCATTGTCATCGCCGCCACCATCCTTATTGGCCACCTTCTTCTTGGCTTCTATGGCATCGCTTTAGCTGGTATGGGTATGCTTGCGACAGCCGGCATTATCCTTTCCCTCGACACCTTCGGACCTATTTCCGACAACGCTCAAGGCATGGTCGAAATGGCCGGCTTAAACAAAAAAGCCGCTGATGTTACCACCGCTCTTGATTCTGTGGGCAATACCACCAAAGCTCTTACCAAAGGCTTTGCCGTTGGCTCCGCCGCTGTGGCCGCCAGCTCTTTATTTGCCACTTACTTTGAAGCCACTGGCTTGGAAACCATCAACATCGCTGAACCAAAAGTCTTTATTGGTTTATTGCTCGGTAGCGCCTTGCCCTTCCTCTTTTCTTCTCGCCTGATTGGTTCTGTCGGCCGCGCCGCAGTTGCTGTGGTCATCGAAGTTCGACGCCAATTCAAAGAAATCAAAGGTATCATGAAAGGTACAGCTACCCCCGACTATTCCAAAGCAGTTGAAATTGTTACCATCGCCGCTCAACGCGAATTAGCCATTCCTGCTGCCATCGTCATTTCATCGCCAATTGTTGTTAGTCTCCTTGGAGCTGAAGCTTTAGGCGGGTTCTTGGGCAGTACCGTTGCTACTGGCCTCATGCTTGATCTGTATATGTGTAACACTGGCGGAGCTTGGGATAACGCTAAAAAATTCGTCGAAGATGGCAATTTTGGCGGCAAAGGTTCTGAGACCCACAAAGCTGCCGTCGTTGGCGACACTGTGGGTGATCCCTTAAAAGACACCTCCGGTCCAGCTTTAAATCCTATGATGAAAATTGTCCAAATCGTTGCTCTTCTCATCGCTCCTTATGTAATTACCATGATCGGCAAATAACAGCCTATGTCTGACAGCCAACAGAATCCTCCATCTCAAATTCCTTCCACGGTCGAACCAGATGAAAACGGCGTCGAGGAATTAGCCATCGAAAAAACTCGATTTGGCATGATGAAACCCATTTCCATTGTTAAGGAAATGCAACGCTCATACCTTGATTATGCCATGAGTGTTATCGTCTCTCGTGCTCTGCCCGACGTTCGCGATGGCTTAAAACCTGTGCATCGACGCATTCTGTTTGCTATGAAAGATATGGGCATTACCCACAATGCCTCCTATAAAAAATGTGCCCGTATTGTCGGAGAAGTGCTAGGTAAGTATCATCCCCATGGTGATACCGCAGTTTACGATGCATTGGTCCGTTTAGCCCAAGATTTTTCTATGCGCTATCAATTGGTCGATGGTCATGGAAACTTTGGCTCTATCGATGGCGACTCCGCTGCTGCCATGCGGTATACCGAAGCTAAACTTGCTAAAATCACTCAAGAACTGTTGTTGGACATCGAAAAAGATACTGTCGAATTTGTTGATAATTTCGATGGCTCCCAGCAAGAACCAGCCGTCCTTCCTGCCAAACTACCCAACTTATTACTTATGGGCTCAGACGGTATTGCTGTTGGTATGGCCACCAAAATTCCACCCCACAACTTAGCCGAAATTGTTGATGCCGTTACCTCACTGATTAAAACCGGGAAATCGCCACGTGAGTTAACTGATGAAAATCTTCCCAAAGATATCGCTCGAGCCAATCCTAAAGATCTCGTCGGCGAATTTGAATCAGACAGTAGTATTGAAGATTTACTCGAATACATCCAAGGTCCCGATTTCCCCACTGGCGGCATCATCTATGACTGGAAAGAAATTGAGCAGGTCTACCTAACTGGCAAGGGCCGAATTATGACTCGAGCCAAAGCTGAAATCGAAGAAGATAGTAAAGGCCGATCCCAAATCATCATTACCGAAATTCCATACCAAGTTAACAAAGCCAAACTCATCATTAAAATTGCTAACCTCGTCAAAGATAAACGCATTGTGGGTATTAGTGACCTGCGCGATGAGTCAGATCGCCAAGGCATGCGCGTGGTTATTGATTTAAAACGCGACGCCAAACCTAAGAGTGTCTTAAACAACTTATTTAAATACACCGAAATGCAAAGCTCTTTCCCTGCCAACATGGTGGCTTTAAATTCTCATGGTGTCCCTCAGGTCATGAACCTCAAAACTATTCTGACCGAATATGTTAAACATCGCCAACTTGTTGTTGCTCGCCGCTCACAACACGAGCTCATTGCTGCTCAAGATCGCGCCCACATCTTAGAAGGTTTGCTCATCGCCCTGGATCACCTTGATGAAGTCATTAATACCATCCGAAACTCACCCGACGCTGATACTGCTAAAGAGCGACTGATGTCTCGCTTTAAATTCAGTGAAGCTCAAACCATCGCCATCTTAGACATGCAACTTCGAAAACTAGCAGCGCTTGAAAGAAAGAAAATTGAAGATGAATATAAAGCTCTAAAGGAAAAGATTGATAATTTAATTAGCATCCTGTCTAACCCTCAAAAAATGCTCACCATCATTACCGATGAGCTCAAAGAAATCAAAAAAGATTACGGCGACGAGCGCCGAACTAAACTTGTCAGAGGCAAAGTAGGGGAGTTTTCTGAAGAAGATCTCGTTCCTCTAGAACCTTGCGTTATTACCCTCACCGAATCTGGCTACATCAAACGCCTGCCTCCTTCCACCTACCGCACTCAAAGACGTGGTGGCAAAGGCGTCGCCGGCATGACTACCAAAGAAGATGACGTCGTTACCCAAATTGTTTCAGCTAGCACCCACGATAACCTTCTCGTCTTCACCAATAAAGGCAAGGTCTTCAAATTAAAAGTCCACGAACTTCCTTCAGTTTCTCGACAAGCTAAAGGTCAAGCTATCATCAACCTAATTGATATTTCTCAAGATGAACAAGTCCAAAGCTTAATTACCGTCAGCTCCAAATTAGAAGACATCAAAGACCAATATATATGTCTAGCCACCAGAAACGGTACTGTCAAAAAGACTGCCGTCAGCAACTTCCAAAACATTCGCTCATCCGGCATTATTGCCATCATTCTAGAAGATAACGACGATCTCGTTTGGAGTGGACTGACCAACGGTAAAAATGATCTTCTCCTTGTTTCATACAAAGGTAAATCAATCCGTTTCAACGAAACTCAGATTAGATCAACTGCCAGAGATACTAAAGGTGTCCGTGGTATCCTTCTAAAGAAAGATGACCACGTCATTGCCGTCGAATCAATTGACCCCAACCCCCTTACCCCAGATGATAAACGCAAAAAATGGTTCCACGATCTTTTGGTCATCACCGAAAAAGGTATGGGCAAGCGCACTCCTTACACCGAATATCCAACTCAAAACCGCGGTGGTCAAGGCGTCAAAGTCATGGAAACCACGCCTAAAACTGGTAATGTTGCTGCTGCTATCGGCGTCAATCAAACCATCGATGCCATTATCATCACTACCAAAGAAGCTCAAATCATCAAACTTCCACTTAAAAATATCCCCGAACTGAAACGACCGACTCAAGGAGTCATCTTAATGCGCTTTGCCAAAAAAGATGACCTCATCGTCGCCGCTGCTCCAGTCGAAGAAGTCACTGAAGACGAATCAGAAACTACTTCATAAACTTGAGCCTCTTATAATCACAATCTGCCGCAATGTTAAGGACTGAATATGGGAGTAGAAAATCGCTTTTCTTCAAGAGAATTAGAACAACCAATTAATCCTCATCGTCAATTCATGCTGGGACTTAAGCAATTTAGCCAAATAATTGAAAGTATTCCTAAAAACCCTCCTCCTCTCGGCTACTCAATCGATGATCCTGGCGTTTATTACGAAAAACAGAATGCAAATTGTAACGGCAAAATTTACCTCTGGCCACCAAACTTAAAGAAAAAAAACGGCACCATTCCCCGATGTGGCGTTATGACTATTAAATATTCCAGCGGCAGCAACCGATTTTATCCCACTGAAAGCACCATTATCTGGAAATCGCCCCTCGACTATAAATACATCCTTAAGTCTAAATTAAACAGCCTAGCAACATTTATTCATGGCTTCTTTCAAGAAACCAATCAAGATAATCTTCGATTTGAAGAATCTCTAATCACTGATCTTTCCGGTAAAATATACCCCGAAACTTTTACACAGTTAAATCCTCAAGAACTCAACTCCATAAGCTTTAACACTTTCAACCAACAACATAAAAATGCCTTCCCTCAATACGTATCCTGGTCAGAAAATCTCGCTCAATTTGTTAAATACTGGCACATTGAACAGCACCTATAAACATCAACAAATGATTAGCAACAGTGAGACACTTCTTCCTTGTTCGTTATATATTTTCGCTCAAACGTTTCCATCAGCGAAAAAATACAACCACAATAATTTTGCTTATAAAACCCACCCGTCTTCATCTCGTGATCTACTTGATCCGGAAAATAAACCTTCAATTTGTTCTTATTGGCCAATGATGAGGCGATCCCTCGCAACTTTTTCTGATCATGATAGATGCTGGTAAATAATGTTGAAGTTACCATCAAAATTTCTTTTGACATCGCATAATCAAACGCTTTTGCCAATCTCATTTCCCAGCATAATGGACAACGCTCAGCAGGAGAGGGGACTAATGAAATTTTTTGAGTTAATCGCCTCACTCTGGAAAAATAATCTTTTGGTGTCCAATTGGTAAATACCAAAGAATATTTCTTGTCAGCAAAAGCCTCTTTGACCGCCGCCACTCGGGCTTGCCATTCTGTTTCTGGATGAATATTCGGATTATAAAAATAGAGCACCATCTCAGCTGGAGTTATACCTAACTCTTTTCCCAAAGCTGAAGTTAACCGCACCGCACAATCGGCACAACAAACATGAACTAACATTTTTTTCATGATCTCTATTGTAATTCTCAAGAATTTCTCAAGCAAGGTAACGTACAATACCGCTTATGAGTATTCCCAACTCTTTCACTATCAAAGCCGACCGCTTAGCAGCCTGGGTTCTGTTTATCTCCATCGGCCTCTACTTTATCACCGGTTTTATCATGGGTTCAAATGGCTATCATCCCGATGCCGCCGCTTTTCACACCAAAGTCTTGCCGCCCATTTCCATCATTGCCTTAGGCATTCACACTTACTTTGCTATCTGTCTTGCCTGTATTCGCCACAAATGGTGGAATCGATCAATTAGATTTAGCCTCACTACTGCCTATATCATCGCAATTATTGTTGCCTTCTCCCTCTACATTTCCGAAACAAAAACTCCTGTCTTAGCTGAAGCAGAAACCATCTCAGCCAATCAAACACAAACCGCAAACTCCACTAGTTCCACTAGTTCTCAAACTCAAACCTCGAATAGCTCCGACAGTACTGTTTTTACCCTTGAAGAATTAGCCCAATATAACGGCAAAAATGGTCAACCTTCCTATGTGGCTGTCGACGGCGTTGTTTATGACCTAAGTACTGTCTTTAAAAACGGCACCCACTTTGGTTTTAGTGCTGGTCAAGATCTAACCGACGCTTTTTACACTAAGCATGTTAAATCCCAAATCACCAAATATCCCGTAGTAGGTACCCTCGAATAAAAAACATGCGCTATACTAGTCTTCATCATGAGCGCAAAAATCACATGTCCCCATTGTCATCAATCGTTTGAACCCAGCCAAGCTTTCAAGCACGAACTTGAAGAAACACTCTTAAAAGAAAATGAAGTTAAACATCAGCAGGAAATTGAACGTCTTCTCAAACAACAGGCAATTAAACAACAACAAATCGAGGCTAACACACTTCAAAAAGTAACCGCCGAATTTGAAGCCAAAAACAGTAAAGAACTCAAAGATAAACAAGAACAAATTGTTCAACTCACCAAGCGCGCTGAAGTGGCCGAAGCCGAAGAACTAAAAATCAGAAAGCAAAAACGAGAACTGGAAGAAGCCAAACGAACTTTTGAACTAGATAAACAGCGCCAGCTTGATGAAGAACGATCCAAAATCCGAGAAGAAGCCGAAAAACAATTTTCAGAAATACATAATCTAAAAGATAAAGAAAAAGACAAAAAAATTACCGACCTAATGAAGTCATTAGAAGAGGCTAAACGCAAAGCTGAGCAAGGTTCCCAACAAACTCAAGGTGAGGTCTTAGAATTAGAAATTGAACAGCTTCTCAAACAAACCTTTCCCACCGACCACATCGACGAAGTCAAAAAGGGTCAACGAGGCGCTGACATTATTCAAACTATCATTGATAAACGCGGTAAAAATTGTGGCACTGTTTTGTGGGAATCAAAAAATGCAGTTTGGAGTAACAGCTGGATTCCCAAACTCAAAGAAGATCAACGTCAAGCCAAAGCTCACTTGGCCGTTCTTGTTTCCACTGACCAAAAAGAAACCGACTCCTTTATCTATAAAGACGGCATTTGGATCACCACCCGCGCCATGATTGCCCCCTTGGCCACCGCTCTTCGCTACAACCTCATCAAAGTGTTTTATGAACGCCAAAGCAACACTGGTAAAAACGAAAAAATGGAAGTCCTTTACACCTACATCACTAGCCTGGAATTTAAACACCGCATCGAAGCCATCATGGAATCGTTCACCACCATGCAGCAAGAATTAGAACGAGAAAAACGCTGGTTCCAAACCAAATGGTCGCGCCAAGAAAAACAACTCCGCCATATTATTGACCATACTCACGGTATGTGGGGTGATCTGCAAGGTGTCGTTGGTCAATCTCTTCCCGAAGTCAAAACCCTCGAATTAGACGCCTGAAACGCTTCGCTCAAACGCTGCTACAAACATTGGTTCTAATCCTTGAGTGTCTGGCCAAACCCGTCGCAATAACGCTGGATCAATTCCATAATCAGGTAAACCATTTTCTCCCGGCAAATCCTTCCAATCAATCGCCACTAGAGCATACTCTTTACCCATTTGAGCCAATACTTCATTCACCACCATTTCATTTTCTTCAGGAGTGAGCGCGCAAGTTGAATAAACCAATCTGCCCCCATCCGTTAATAAAGGCAACAAAGCAGTAATCATATTCACTTGTCGGCGATGCAACGTTTTAATTCGTTTTTCCGACCACTGACCAATATGTTTTTCCGAATTCAGCACATGAACCTCACTACTACACGGTGCATCAACCAGAATTTTGGTGAAAAGCTTATCAGTTCGCCGATACAACGTTTCTGCCACTCCCTGCCACAATTCGATATCGCTAATGCCAAAGCGCTGCAACATCCACCGCAACCGCTTCAATCGCTCAGCCGAAATATCGTGTGACGCCAAAAAACCTTTTGAAAAATCTAATTGTTGGGCTATTGCTACCGTCTTACCACCTGGTGCCGCACAAGCATCCAAGATCACATCATCAGGCTGAACCGACAACGCATAAACCGGCAGCAACGAACTCGAAGATAGAGGATAGACAAAACCTTCCGCCACTCCCGGTAAAACACGACCTTTCTCCACTCCCTCCGGCCATTCCAAACAATACGGAAACCAGGTCTCTTTGACCGGTAAATGCACTTCCCGCCACTGCTTTTTTATCTCCTCCCACATATCCGCTCGCACCAAAAACCACGGATAAAACACTTGAAAACAGCTGTTATACAATCCCTCATACCGTTTTCCAAAAACCTGACGATAATGATTTTCAAACGCCAACGCGCCTTTTTTTGCATTCATACAGATGACCTATTCTACACAAATAAAACTTCCCACCGGTTTTAATTCTTTCAATTTAAAAGTAGGGGAGAGAAATGCTGAAGCCGTCCCACCATCCAAATTAAGTGCTGCCTTGATAGTAATGCCTGTGGCTGTTTGCCATTCCTGCAATACTTCCGGCAGTTCTCGTAATTCTGGACCATAAAACAAACTGTCCTCGGCCACAATCGCTGTTAAAACCAGTTTGTCGTCCGTCGTCACCACTGCCACCACTCGCCGCGCTGGCTGGTCAGCCGCCAGAGACAAAGACGCCGGTTGAAAAGCCTCGTAAACAACTGGTCCTGCCTGCACCGCCCAATCCCAAGCATGCTCATTCCCATCCCGTGTCACCTGCAAAATTCCACCCGTAGTTACGCCTACCACACCATTAAACAACTGATTTCCCTGCCAAGACGACAGCGTTTGACCCTGACTCACCAACAAACCCAATGGGTCTCCAACGTCGTTGTAAAAAGCTGCTGAAGTAAGTACCAAACATCCCTCTCGTTCCATATACTGTAAACTCGACAATTCCAAATCTGTATTCTTTCCCACTCTAATTTCTCTAGAGGCATCAATTACTTCCCAAGTTGTCCGATAAGAGGTCTGACCCAC
>QKAA01000016.1 GCA_003247275.1 bacterium
CCCACTGGTTGCGCCACTTTCCATCCTGTCATCGGCACCACAATCCCCCCACCTTGATAAACTCCACCAACTTCATTCCCAAAATAATCCTGAACCGCCCGAATCGTATAGCCATCCCCCACTCGAATATCTAAATTTCCCAACCGCGTTGCCGGCACCAACACTTGATTTGCCCGTCGCCAATTAAACACTGCTACAAATGCTCGACTCGCATCAAACTGATCCACCCGCACCACCGATTCCGACTGACTCGGTCGAAACGGCAACCACGTATTTCTCCATTCATCGGCTTTCGGCATGCCAATAATCGCTCCCGGCGCATACAACGAATTATTCACCACTTCAGTTTTTGTCAGATCACCATGAAAACCTACGCTGCCACCCCTAACCATATTATTGGCCACCACTGCCTGCCAAATCCCCGACTCCACTCCCACTCCCAATTGCTCAATCAATGGTTCAGTTGTATACAATGTGTTCCTTAATATCCGCGCCACCAACGGCGTCGATTTACCTCCCACCACTAAATTACCTCGCAGAATTGCATACTGGTCTAGCTGCGTTACATAACCAATCGAGCCATTATTAAACAACAGCGATCCTTCCACCAACACATTCTTCACCGCCGAGTCTGACAAACCATAGGCATACACTCCGAAACTCGCGTTATTAAATACTGCCGAATCAACGATACTAATGCCACTTACTCCCCCCACCCAAATTCCCGGATCTTCTCCCGTGGTGCCGTTGTTAAATATCAAGCTGCCATACACTAATGAATTCTCGATTCCTGTGCCCCAATCAACCCCTATACCCGCCACATCATGAATTACACAATCAATCACTCTCACCTGTTTTGACGGCACTTCTCTTGAAGCCAAAATTCCACTAGCTGAAGCTGGCTTAACCTCAAAATCTCGAACCATCTCGTGATTAGTCAGCTCCAACCCTCTCAAATCCACCCAAGTTGCTCCCAATAATCGAATCACCGGCTCACCGCCATCGATCACCACTCGTCCTTGAGGTTCTGCCCGATATACAATTGGCTGATTTTCTGCACCTTGAGCCGTCAACTCAACTCCACCTGAATAGGTCCCCTCCATTAACCACACCACATCCCCTGGACCAATCGCCCCACCAGCCTGAGAAAAAGCATACGCTAAACTCCATGGAGACTCTTTTGTTCCATTTCCCAATTCGCTCCCGTCAGGAGACACATAAAATTCTTGCCCCGAAACCATTGTTTCTGGCAGAGTAAAACCACCGATTTCTTCGCCTCTAAAATTCCAACAAACCACCACAAAAGCCACCACTGCTGCCACCACCAAAACCAGGTCACGCCGACGCTTTAACTCAAACAACAGTATATCTTTCCTGCCTTTATGCTGCTTCATCAACTTAATCTTTTACTTTCTAAACTCATTCTAGCACGCCAGCTCTTCTCACCATCTTTTTATTTCTTTACCTTTTTTTCATTTGAGTGATTTTGATAAAGAAGAGAGGCAACGAATTCCTTTCATAATCACAGGATGTCTGACCGTCAAGCTGTGCCTGACGGGAGTTCCTGTGAATAATATGGAGTGAACTCTATTCCTGATCAAAGAACGTATGAAAAACACCTTTGTTTCTTTCAGTGATGAAAGAAAAAACCCTATTCCCCTATTTAACTGTTTTACTAACCGCTACTCCACTATTTCTCTACTTAACTAATTCACTATTCCCTTTGTCAGATGATAAAATAAGAGACATGGCTATTCGTACTAAAAATACAGCTGCCCCCAAAGTGGTGAAGCATCCGGTTACCAAACCGCATCCCGTCAGCAACTTCTTTATCCGCTTCAGAAACCTCATGCCCTTTATTACCATGGCTATTATTGTTGGCGGCACCTATTTGGCTGTCCAAATCGGCAAAGGCTATCGCCCCACCCCTCAAGGTTTAGCTGGCACTGGCTTACTAGCTGCCAACTCCTTTCCCACCGGCGCCCAAGTCTATCTTGATGGCAAATTAGCCACCGCTACCGATGACACCCTAAGCCTTTCTCCTGGAGACTACACTATCACCATCAAAAAAGAAGGCTATCTTCCCTGGGAAAAAACCTTAACCCTCCAAAAAGAACTTGTCTCCCAAACCAACGCCACCCTATTTAAAGCCGTTGCCTCGCTTACTCCTCTCACCTTAAACGGCGCTAGCAACATTCACCCTAGTCCCGATGGTCAAAAAATCGCTTATGTGGTTGCCTCCGCTTCCGCCACCGCCAAAAATGGACTCTACATTGCCGACATTAGCCAAAACACTATCTCTCTGTCTCGCGATCCCCGCCAAATTAGCAAACTCCCCACCAACTTCGATTTGACCAAAGCCACTTTCCTTTGGTCTCCCAACTCTCAACAACTCCTAGTTCACACCGAATCTGACACTTACGCGGAAGATAATTACCTCCTCGACATTGATCGCTTAAATGATTTTGACGAACTAGCCGATGTTACCCCTCGTCTTAATGTCATTCTTTCCGAATGGGAAGAAGAAATCGTCTTACGCGAAACCAAACAATTCGAACTCCTCCCCGAAGAAATTCAACAAATCGCCACCCAAAGTGCCACCAACCTCTATTTCTCTCCCAATGAAGAAAAACTCCTCTACATGGCTACTGCCTCCGCTACCATTCCCGAAAACATTATTGAAAAACCCGTCTCTCCCTCAACTCAAATCGAAGATCGTCAACTCCAACCTGGACATCTCTATATTTATGATTTAATTGAAGACAAAAATTATCATTTAGGTGAATTTCCTCTGGCTGCTACCACTAAAAATCTCTTGCTTGAACAAAGCTACCAACCTGATGAACAAGAAACTGCCAGCGCTTCCGCCACCACTCCTTCGCCTCTTCCCATTACTGCGTACAATAAACTCCAAGATCCCGATTCTTTCGTCACCACCTCCCACAACTTCAAAGTTCATTATTCTTCCATCCACGTTGACGGCTTCCAATGGTACCCCAACTCCACTCACTTACTTATCACCTATCCTGATCGCATCGACGTTGTCGAAGCTGATGCCACCAATTGGGTCACCCTCTATTCCGGTCCTTTTAACGATAACTTCGTCTATCCTTGGCCAGATGGCAGCAAACTAATCATCCTCACCAACCTCAATCCTGCCAGCAGCAACGCTCCCAATCTCTACACCCTAGACATTCGCTAATTCCCAATTTTTACTCTTTCCATTCTTCTTACTTCTCACTTCTCCTCCTGATACAATACCTTTCAGAGAGAACGTAAGCTCTTGTAGTTCAATGGATAGAACAGAGGTTTCCTAAACCTCCGATGCAGGTTCGATTCCTGCCGAGGGCACCAGAACAACAAAAAAAACGATATCGGGATGTAGCGCAGCTGGTAGCGCGCACCGTTCGGGACGGTGAGGTCGGCGGTTCGAATCCGCCCATCCCGACACGGAAGAGTTAAAGCTCAGATACTTTATCTGAAATCACCCCAGCCCCACTCCTCTTCGTAATCGTGGGATCATCTGACCAAGATTGTTCATCGCCTGAAATTGCTAACAATGGTTTGTCTGGAAATTTACTCCTAAACTCCTCTGCTATCCTTTGACCATCGTCACCACCAAGCGAATCTTCTGATAAATTACCATCAACTAATGCGACATCCACCTCATCCTCATTCATTCCCAAGATAGCCTCTAAGGCTGCCTGCAAACTAGATACCCTCAGTATGATCTGGTGTCCATCCAACTCAAGAATTTTAGTCAGAGCTCCAGCATATGAATCATCATCTTCGGCTAAAAAAACTTTCGCCTCAACTGGTGACATAAATTATTTCTGTTAGGCTCTCTCTTCCTCAGAATAGACAAAGATTTCGATATCTTTTTGATAGTTAAACACTTCATCTTTAGTAAACACAATATCTCTTTCCTTTTTCGCGCTTTCGACTCCATCAGAAGCATGAATTAAATTCATCTGTTGAGACATACCCAAATCACCTCGAATAGATCCAGCTTCTGCCTCACGAGCTTTAGTAATCCCAACCAGCTTTCGCACCGCATCAATACACTCCACTCCTTCCCACAACATGGCTACCACTGGCGTCATTTGCATGTAATTACGAAGCTTGGGGAAAAAGGGTTTATCTTTGTGATGCACATACCAATCTTCTAGTTGTTCATCGGTTAACTGAGTCAATTTTAAGCCTACTAATTTCAAGCCTTTTCGCTCGAATCGATTGATGATTTCTCCCACCAAACCGCGTTGAATCCCGTCTGGTTTAACTAATACCACTGATTGTTGAACATTCATTGCAATATACCCCTACTATTTAGTGATCTCTGACCCATATCTTAATAAAGGTTGAGCCAAACTGCAAACTCTAAAAATAACTCTCGCACCGCTTTAACATGGCTGATAAAAAATTAAGTCACCATCCCCTCCCAACCTTCCAGACGAAAACCGCCAGCACTAGACTAAATTGACCGCCAATAGCATATTTTAGCAATTAGCGA
>QKAA01000078.1 GCA_003247275.1 bacterium
ATTCCCATCCCGTGTCACCTGCAAAATTCCACCCGTAGTTACGCCCACCACACCATTAAATAACTTATTTCCCTGCCAAGACGACAGCGTTTGACCCTGACTCACTAACAAACCTAATGGGTCTCCAACATCGTTATAAAAAGCTGCTGAAGTAAGTACCAAACATTCCTCTCGTTCCATATACTGTAAACTCGACAATTCCAAATCCGTATTCTTTCCCACTCTAATTTCTCTAGAGATATCAATTACTTCCCAAGTTGTCCGATAAGTGGTTTGACCCACCATAAATGACACTAATTTACCTTCATTTTCCGAAAGCTTGAGTGTGCCCGTTTGTGGTGTTGCCGCTGGAGCGGGTGAAGCAGTCTTATCCAAACCATTTCCCGAACCCATCTCAAACAATTTCCACCCACCAACGCCTAACCCAACTAATAACAATAAGATAACTACTTTCTTCATATCCTCATAAGTATAACCTAAAGCGAAAAACTAACAGTTAGTACTATACTAGGGTGGAGTATTAATAAATACCCCATCCCCGTATAGGAAAATAACGCTGCCGTGCTACACTACGAAAATATGTTTACCCCCGCCGATTTTGATTATCAACTTGACCCCAAATACATCGCTCAAATCCCCGCCGATCCTCGAGATAGTTCAAAACTACTTCGCCTCAATCGCGCCGATCAATCGTTAGCTGATCATCACTTCTATGACCTCCCCCAATTCCTCACCAGCAATGACGTTTTAGTTCTGAATCAAACCAAAGTTTTTCCCGCCCGACTCCTCGGCCACAAAGACAGTGGGGGACAAGTGGAAATCCTGCTGTTAAAGCCTATGGGTAATGATATATGGGAAGCCCTTTCTGGGAGCCTTAAAACCGCCAAATTCGTGAGATTCGGTTCAGAATTAGTAGGACATATCATCAAAAAAGAAAAGGGAACTGGCAACGTCTTAATTCAACTTGAAACAGCAAATGATCAGCCTATAGAATCCGTTATCGACAAGCTCGGAAAAATCCCCATTCCTCCCTATATCCACTCGCCCTTAACCCAAAAACAATTACGCAATTCCTATCAAACTGTCTACGCCAAAACCACCGGCTCTGCTGCCGCCCCCACCGCCGGCCTTCATTTCACCGATTCTATTTTTAATCAGCTCAAACAACGCAATGTTCAAATTGAAACCGTTACCCTCCACGTCGGTTTGGGCACCTTTTCTAAATTAAAACAATCCCAAATCGAATCTAAATCACTCCATCCCGAATGGTATTCCATTGCCGAAGATACCGCCGACCGACTTAACCAAGCCAAAGCTAACGGCAAACGGATCATTGCTGTCGGTACCACCACCACCCGCACCCTAGAATCAGCCTGGAAAAATAATGCCATTCAATCAGGCAGCAACTCCACCGATTTATTTATCATGCCACCCCATAAATTCAACGTTGCTGACGCGCTTATCACCAACTTTCATTTGCCCCAATCTTCTTTGCTCATGCTTGTTTCTGCCTTCATGAGTCAACCTAATTCTCCCCATCCATTCACCACCTTTGACTCCTCATTTACGCATCGCGCCTACCAACACGCCATCAACAATAACTACCGCTTTTTCTCTTTTGGCGATGCCATGTTCATCGAGTAAATAAAGCTAATCTGCTATCATCTACTTATATGAAAATTAACTACAAAGTCGCTCTTTCTTCTCTCATTATCTGCTTTATTCCCGCTATTATTGGAGGCTTATTTACCAGTTCTTCCGTTTCCACCTGGTATCCCACTCTCAACAAACCAGCCGGATTGACCCCGCCCAACTGGCTCTTTGGTCCTGTTTGGACAATTCTGTACCTAATGCAAGGCATCAGCCTTTATCTCATCACCATCACCAAAATCGACAATCCCATCACCAAGTTGATGGCCAAACTCTTTTTCTTCTTGCAACTTATCTTCAATTTACTCTGGTCTATTTTCTTCTTTGGTTTAAAAAGTCCCATGCTCGCCTTTGTTGAAATCGGTCTCCTCGACATCACCGTTATCTTTACCATTATCGCCGCATACCGTATTAAAAAATCTGCCGCCTACTTCCTTATTCCCTACCTTTTATGGATTTCATTTGCCACTATCCTCAACTATCAAATTGTCCTCTTAAATAGAGGATAACCATAAAAGGAGATCTTATGAAACGTACCATCGCAGTTATTTTCGGTGGTACCAACACCGAGCATGAAGTTTCTATCGTCTCCGCCAGATCCATCATTGAACACCTTGATCAAAATAAATACACTGTCATTCCCATTTACATCACCAAACAAAATGAGTGGGCCTATGATTGGAATATCGCCCCCATCAAACTATCGCCACTAAGTAAACGCGCCGACTCGACTCGAAACGCATGGAAAATTCTTCAAACCCATCCTATTGAATTTATTCGCCAACACAAAGTAGATATTGTTCTTCCAGTTCTCCACGGTCCCTACGGAGAAGATGGCACCATCCAAGGTATGTTTGAACTTCTTCATCTTCCCTATGTTGGCTGCAATGTGCTCTCATCGGCTCTTTGTATGGACAAAGTGGTTCAAAAACAACTCTGCCTCCAACAAGGACTCCCTATTGTCCCATTTGCTTACACCACCAAACACAATTGGAAAATAAACTCAAAACAAATTCTCCAATACATCAACAATAAATTAACCTACCCACTGTTTGTTAAACCAGCCAATCAAGGCTCAAGTATCGGAGTTATTAAAGTTCATACCAAAGACAAACTTGTTCCTGCAATTAAAGAAGCTTTTGAATATGACGCAAAAATTATCATCGAGCAGGGTGTTGATCACGCTCGCGAAATTGAATGTGCCATTTTAGGCAACCATCAGCCCAAAGCCAGTGTTCTTGGAGAAATCCTGCCATCCAATGAATTTTATGATTATGATGCCAAATACGTTGACGGCAAATCAGAGGCTAAAATTCCAGCTGATCTACCAGCCAAAATTTCTCAAAGAATTCAAGATATTGCCCTGAAAGTATTTAAACTCCTTAATTGTTCTGGGCTGGCCAGAGTTGACTTCCTCATTGACCCAAAAGCTAACAATGTTTTTCTCAACGAGTTAAATACTATGCCTGGATTTACTCAAATTTCTATGTACCCCAAACTCTGGGAAGCCAGTGGCGTTTCATACTCAAAGTTGCTTGAGACGCTCATCAAACTGGGTTTTGAAAATGCCAAAGAGCATGCTCACAAAAAAACAACCCACAATCCCAAATCACCTTGGCATCAAAGTTAATCTGGCTTATTCCCACTGTGGTATTTTTTATGTACCGCCTTTAATTGGGGATTCGTTACATGGGTATAAATCTGAGTCGTCGACACATTTTTATGTCCCAGCATTTCCTGCACTTCTCGCAAGCCTGCCCCATGCGATAACAAATCAGTGGCAAAACTGTGCCGTAATCCATGCGGCGTAATTGGTACGGACAACCGGGCAGCTTTCCTATATTTTTCCACCATTCGCTGCACGCTTCGCGCCGTCAACCGCATTTTTTCTCCAGTCGAAGTCACTGGCGCTTTACCCTTTGCATAACGAATAAACATCGGATCCCACACGTCTCGACGCGAATTTTCGTATCGCTCCAACCAGCGCGACGCCCGATCAGATAAAAAAACCAACCGCAACTTCCGCCCTTTTCCAATCACTCCAAACTCTTTCTTATCAAAATTAATTTGATCTCGATTTAACTTAACCAGTTCAGATACCCGCAAGCCCGTCGAGAACAGTACTTCCAACATAGCTCGATCTCGCAGTCCTGGTAAGGTATCGATCTTGGGTTGTTCCAATAATCTCTCCACTTGCTCGCTACTTAAAAATTTCAAACTCTTACTTTCAGTCTTTGGCAACTCAATTTTTTCCGGAGCCATCACTCTAACGTCACGCTTAATCATCCACTTAAACCACGAGCGCAGCGCGATCACATGATAGCTCTGAGTCACCCGGGATAATCCCTCTCCATTCTCATCGGTAAATCGGGACAAACTCAAACGATACTGAGAAATTAACTCCATATCAATCACCCCAGGTTTCTTCTCGATACCCCTGTCTTCCAAAAATTCCATAAACCGACGTAGGTAGTGATGATAATTTCTAATGGTATACTGACTAACCTGACGCTCCACCTCAAGATAATCTAAGTAACGGATAAGTAGTTGATCAAGTTGATTACTATCGGTCATTAGCACTCCCTATGCATTAGTGACAATATAAGGTATTGATAATTTATTAGGATAAATCAATCTTTTTTTAGCATAAAAATGAACATCAAAAAACCGGAGAAAACCCGTACATCCTATAATAGAGATAGGGAAGATCACTATAACAAAATATAGAGGATATTTTAAAAAACGACGCAAAAGAACAAGAACCTCGGAAAAGGTAGACAGTATTATCACTGTAGAACAAAACCAATTCTTCCTGCAACCCCCAATTTTCTCTAAATTGTGCGACATA